>CAXBFT010000297.1:0-2567 GCA_963974945.1 uncultured Alphaproteobacteria bacterium | reverse complement strand
GCCCCATAAACGCAACCCGATAGGCAGCGAGAATTTAACAGGCCAAGCGCGTATTATTCGCGCTGCGGTTATACCTGCGCTTGAAAATGTGGCTCTGTGGCATGAACGAGATATTTCGCACTCCTCCGTTGAGCGCACAATATTGCCCGATGCCTTGATTTCCGCAGATTATTCACTCAATCGCTTAGCAGGATTGATTGACAAGTTGCTCGTTTACCCAGATCGTATGATTCATAATCTTGAGATGACAGGCGGCTTGGGATTTTCTCAACGCACGATGCTTGCCCTGACGCAAAACGGTATTAGCCGCGAAGATGCTTATCGCATTGTTCAATGCAATGGACGTTTGGGCAGATCGTAGCACAGGCAAAGGCACACTTACTTTGCGCAATGCGCTTGAGAATGACCCGCAAGTCACTGAAAAACTTGACAAAGATGCATTGGATGCTATCTTCAGCTACGATGCTTATATAAAGAATATTCCCGCGATTATTGATCGCGCGCTAAAAGATTAAAACGCAAAATTAACGAAAGGAAGACGCTATGAAAGGCGATAAAAAAGTTATCCAACATTTGAACGAGGCCCTGAAAAAAGAGCTTACCGCGATTAACCAATATTTCCTGCACTCACGCATTATGGATGATTGGGGCATTGCAAAACTGGCAAAGCATGAATACAACGAATCAATCGAAGAAATGCAACATGCGGACCTTTTGATCCAACGCATCCTCTTCCTTGAAGGACTGCCAAATCTACAAGAACTCGGTAAGCTTTACATTGGTCAGAATGTAAAAGAAATCATGGAATGTGATATGAAACTCGAAGTCGATGGCGCCGCGCATTACCGCGAAGCCGTATCCTATGCCGATGAAGTAAAAGATTACGTATCGCGTGACCTTTTTGCAAAAATCTTAACGGATGAAGAAGGCCATATTGATTATCTGGAAACACAATTACAGATGATTGAAAATATGGGGATTGAAAATTATATCCAACTCAATTCACAAAGCCCACTTGATGCGGGTGCATAATTAATCATTGAAAAAGAGGCTGAAATGCCTCTTTTTTTAATAAAATAAATGCATGGACATTTGATCTATTGAAAAATTTCCTTGCGCCACAACCTTGCCATTTTCATCCAAAAACATAATAGTAGGATAGCCCTTCCACGCTTTTGCGCCATATTGTTTGAGCTCTTTCACCAGTGCATATTCAGAGCCATTATTTAAAATAAATTTAAACGGGGCATCCTTATACCGTTTAATAAATCCTGTAAAATCAGAATAATTTTCATCAACAGACACCGCTATAACTGATCCGGGCTTTGTATTTTCTAAATCAATTAACCCCGGCATTTTCTTGCGGCAATAGGGACACCATGATGTATAGATCATCAAGACCCGCTTTTGCCCTCCCGTATTGTCTATATATTTCGCAATGTTTTTAGGCGGCACATGAAAAATCTTTTGCTTATCTGTATCGTTTTCTGCAAAAGCTGTGCCTGACATTACAAAGAAAAGCATAATTATAAAAACAATGCCCCTTTGCCCCAATAATTTCATCCTGTCTTCTCTCTATAATATATAGCCAATAAAATAAGTTTATACACAAAGCCAATGAGATACAAATGATAATGACTTGCAATTAGCCGCATTGAATGATAATCATTATCAAGAAGCTAATGAGAGAATAAATCATGTATGTCTGCCTTTGTAATCCCTTCACAGATAAAGATGTCGCCAAACATTTGGATCAAAACATCGGTAAAGCACGCGTAAAAGATGTCTATGCGGCATGCTCTGGCGGTGAAAATATGAATTGCGGCACATGTGCCTGCACGTTAAAAGATATCGTCGATACACATAATAACACGATCACTATCTGCGATATTTCAGACAATATGACGAAGGCGGCCATGACACAAAAAGAACCCGTATAAAACTTCCTATCTCACTCTTGCAATTATCGCCACGGTGTGCGACCAATATTATCTTATCAACTCTTAAGAGGATCAGACATGCTTAAGAAATTTTTGTTTATACTTGGAGGCCTTTTTATTATGACTGCAACTGCAACCGAAAGCCAAGCGGCAGACCCGGCAAATATCGCACAAATGGAAGTATCATCTGGCGGTACCGTAGTCATCGAGCTGCTTCCCGACATTGCGCCAAAACATGTTGAGCGCATCAAACAACTTGCAAGCGAAGGGTTCTATGATGGGATCGTCTTCCACCGCGTGATTAGCGGCTTCATGGCGCAAACAGGTGACCCGACAGGCACAGGTATGGGCGGTTCAAATTACCCCGACGTTCCTGCAGAATTCAGTAAATACGCCTATAAACGCGGTACCGTTGGCATGGCACGCTCTCAAAGCCCTGACAGCGCAAACTCACAATTCTTTATCTGTTTCACAGACACAGGCTGTAGCTTCCTTACAAGTCAATATACTGTTCTTGGTCAAGTGACTGAAGGCATGGAATTCATCGATAAAATTGCCGTTGGTGAACCACCATCAAGCCCGGATAAAATCGTAAAATTTACAGTCGGAACGGCTGAATAGCCCCTC
>CAXBFT010000296.1:0-2574 GCA_963974945.1 uncultured Alphaproteobacteria bacterium | reverse complement strand
TTACTTCAATAGGCATGCATGCGTCAAAATATGGTGTGTCTTTTTCCCACTCTTTAAACTCCCCATATTCCGCGTTGAGAAGTTCATGGATAAAGCTTTCATATTGCTCTTTATTCATGGGGCAGTTTAGATAGTCTTTGCCTGTGCCTGCGGGGCCTTCTTTATCGTATCGCGATTGAAACCATGCGGTTTTTAAATCTATGCTTTCCGTATGCACAATGGGGGCAATCGCATCAAAAAAGGCAAGGGCATCTTCACCGGTTAAACTTTGTATCGCTTGGCCAAGTGGAGCAGAGGTGAGGGGGCCTGTGGCAATGATCACATGTTTCCAGTCTTCAGGGGGCAGGCCGGCAATCTCGCCGCGCTCAATTGTGATGTTCGGATGATTGATGAGGGCTTTTGTTACGTTTTGTGAAAATATATCACGATCAACGGCCAACGCGCCGCCCGCAGGAACCGCCGCCAGATCGCCCTCTTGCATGATCAGAGAATTCATGCGGCGCATCTCTTCATGCAGTAATCCAACTGCATTATATTGCACGTCATCTGAGCGAAAGGAGTTGGAGCATACAAGCTCGGCGCAGCCTTCGGTTTGGTGTGCCGCCGTTTTCACATGAGGGCGCATTTCGTGCAATATGACGTTTACGCCCATATTTGCTGCTTGCCATGCTGCCTCACTGCCTGCTAGTCCTGCGCCAATGATATGAAGGGTTTTGTCCATTTTGAAATCTCTTATTGTTTATCGTCTTTTATGGCATATAAATGCCGACCACAAATTATGTTGCGGTCGGCGAATGGTGAATTTAATAAAATTTAGTCTTCGATTCCGTCAAATAAGGCACTTGATATGTATCTTTCTGCAAAAGAAGGAATAATAGCAATGATCTTTTTGCCTTTGTTTTCGGGGCGTAATGCAACCTCACGCGCCGCAGCAAATGCCGCACCGGATGATATGCCGCATGGAATACCCTCTAATTGTGCAAGCTCGCGCGCGGTTGCTATTGCGGTTTCGCTGTCTACTTGAACTGTGCCATCAATTAAGCTGACATCAAGGTTCTTCGGAATAAACCCTGCGCCAATCCCTTGTATTTTATGCGGGCCAGGTTGGCCTCCTGAAATGATTGGGCTTTCTGTTGGTTCGACCGCATATGTTTCAAAGCTTGGTTTGCGCTCTTTTAAAACTTGGGAAATGCCGGTCAGTGTGCCGCCTGTACCAACGCCAGAGATTAAAATATCGGCCTCACCATTTGTATCAATCCAAATCTCTTCGGCTGTTGTTTCACGGTGAATTTGTGGATTAGCGGGGTTGTCAAACTGGCTGGGGGAGAATGCGTTTTCATGCTCTTCCAGAAGTTCTTTTGCTTTTGATATTGCGCCTGACATTCCTTTTTCTTTTGGTGTAAGGATAAGCTCAGCGCCATAAAAACGCAGCATTTTTCTGCGCTCTATCGACATGCTTTCCGGCATGGTCAAGATAAGCTTGTACCCTTTACTTGCCGCAACAAAGGCAAGGGCTATTCCTGTATTTCCGGATGTCGGTTCAATCAGAACAGTTTTACCCGGTGTGATTTTGCCTGCGCGCTCTGCGGCTTCTATCATTGCGAAACCGATACGGTCCTTGACGGAGGCGATGGGGTTAAAAAATTCTAATTTAGCAAGGATCTCGGCCTCTAAATTATATTTAGCCATAAATTTTCCAACGCGAATAAGGGGCGTTGCACCAATCGTATCTAGGATTGAGTCATAAACATGACCTCTGGCCTCGGCATTTTTCTTTAATGGATTTTCGTTATGCTTAATCGATATAAATGTCATTTTTAAATGC
The DNA here is from genome assembly GCA_963974945.1 of uncultured Alphaproteobacteria bacterium. Taxonomy (GTDB): domain Bacteria; phylum Pseudomonadota; class Alphaproteobacteria; order Micavibrionales; family Micavibrionaceae; genus UBA1672. Next base: position 749 of record CAXBFT010000296.1, on the reverse strand, counting down.
CTCTCAATTTTATAGTTTTAGTCGCCTTCGCCCGGTTTCTCACTGAAATCGGTTTTAATTTTATCTTTTTTGTCCTTCATATCCTCTGCCTCGGGCATCGCATCTTTTTTGATCGTGATATTCGGCCATTCTTCGGAATATTTACGGTTTAGCTCCAACCATTTTTCGGCGGCATCATCTGTATCTGGTAAAATGGCCTCAATAGGGCATTCAGGTTCGCAGACACCGCAATCAATACATTCATCAGGGTTTATGACGATCATATTTTCCCCTTCATAGAAGCAATCAACAGGACAGACCTCTACACAATCGGTGTATTTGCATCTTATGCAAGCATCTGTAACAACAAAGGTCATTTTTTTGAACTCCTAATTTATCGAACTTAGGGGCGTAGAATAAAACTCTGTTTCTGAATAGGCAATAACTTTTGACAAAAACATGTTCGAGGATGCTTATTTTCCATCCAGTAAGTCGATAAATTTGTTCCTAAAGGAATATATGGCATCTTTTATTGAGGGTTTTTTGCGTGTGCCGTATTTTTTATGAGTAGGAGCGCGCAAGCTTTCAGATTCATCGTCTTCAAATTTTAGAGGGACACGACCGATAAGTTCATCAACATTAGTACTTTTAAAATGTTGGCGGTGGAGTTTGATCATAACGCTTTGTTCTTCTGCGCCAAAATCACCATCAACCCAGACCAAATCACGGGCCAAGTCAAAAAACTGGGCGCGGTCATCGGCGCTTGTCAC
>CAXBFT010000295.1:0-2580 GCA_963974945.1 uncultured Alphaproteobacteria bacterium | reverse complement strand
AAAAAGACTTGTTTCGGGGTTTTATAGGCGATGTCATAACGATAAATACCGCTTTGTAAAAAAACATTACGTTCACCAATATAAAGGCGTAAATAGCCATTATCTGTGTCTGTTTCAATATGCCACGGTTCATCATGGCCCTCTTTTTGAACTGATAAAATGGAATAATATGAAGGAAGCATGCCGCCAAGAAAGGTGCGGCGGTGTAAAGGGAAGTCACGATAAATACCACGTTTTATCTTTTTCCCCTCGGAGGTAACCTCAATGGTTTCATTAACCAATAAGCTGCCGTCAGTTTGGATTTGGATTTTTGAGTGATAATTGCGAATAAGCTCTTCTGCATTCGCCGTAAAGGGGACGCAGAAAAAAAGAAACCAAAAGATACGCAAGGCAATATATGTCCGCGTATTTTTCATTATTAGCTTAGCTCCAACATACGATCAACGGCCTTACGTGCGCGTGCTGCAATTGCTGGGTCAATGAAAACTTCCGGCGTTTCAGTTTGCAGAGCGTGTAATATTTTCGGCAAGGTAATGCGTTTCATATGCGGACACATTTGACATGTGCCGATCATTTCTACATTTGGATTATTTGCTGCAATATTATCGCTCATCGAACATTCGGTCATCAACATAGCGCGTTTTGGTTGTTTATCTTTGATATAATCATCCATTTGCGCGGTTGAGCCTGCAAAATCAGCCTCCGCCATGACATTTGGTGGACATTCGGGATGCGCTAAAACGATAAGATCATCGCCATAAGATTTGCGTGCATCAATAATGTCTTGCGGGGTAAAGCGTTCATGCACCATGCATGAACCTTCCCAATAGATAACTTTAACCTTGGTTTGGGCGGCAACATTTTGTGCTAAATACATATCAGGGGTCATAATAACCGTATCATGCCCTTGCGCGCCCAATGCATTCACAATCTTCAATGCGTTGGAGGACGTGCAGCAAATATCAGATTCTGCCTTCACATCGGCAGATGTGTTCACATAGGTCACCACAGGAATGCCGGGGTGCTTCTCTTTAAGCGCTCTAACATCCGCGCCAGTAATAGCTTCCGAGAGCGAACATCCCGCCTTCATATCAGGCATGAGAACCTTTTTATCGGGGCAGAGGATCTTGGCCGTTTCCGCCATGAAATGCACACCACATTGCACGATAATATCCGCATCACTTTGCGCGGCCTTTTGCGCGAGCATAAGCGAATCGCCAATCACATCACCAACCCCAAAGAAAATATCGGGGGTCATGTAATTATGCGCGAGGATTACCGCATTTTTTTCTTTTTTAAGGCGGTTAATCTCATAAATATAAGGCGCAATGGTTTCCCAATATTCGCGTTTATATTGCTTGGATAGCTTTTCAAAAACGCCATTTGTGGCTTTTGCAACTTCATCAGTATACGCAAGGATTTGTGCGTTCATTTTTTTCAACCCTTCACAGGACGTAAATAAAGACGTTATATTCCATATCAATACTATGAAGGTCAAGGCTATGTCTGATTTATTTGAAAAAAACAGCGAAGAAAATGTAAAAAACCGTCCTTTGCCGGATTTATTGCGCCCAGATACGTTGGATCAGGTCGTCGGGCAGGATCATTTGATTGGTTTTGACGGTGCGCTTAGGCGCATGGTGGAGGCGGGGAGTTTGTCCTCTCTCATCCTTTGGGGGCCGCCCGGTTGTGGTAAAACAACGATTGCGCGAATCTTGGCACATCATAGCGATCTGCATTTTGAGCAAATATCTGCGATTTTTTCGGGCGTTGCCGATTTACGCAAAGTTTTTGACGCTGCTAAATTCCGCAAACAAAACGGGCAGGGCACGTTGCTTTTTGTTGATGAGATTCACCGTTTCAATAAATCACAGCAGGATGCGTTCCTGCCCGTTATGGAAGACGGTACGATTACCTTGATCGGTGCGACAACAGAAAACCCGTCTTTTGAACTGAATGCCGCGGTTTTATCGCGGGCGCAGGTTTTTGTGCTGAAACGTCTTGATGAGGACGCACTTGATTTGTTGCTCACCCGCGCGGCTGCTCAGAAAGAGCGTGACATACCTCTTGATGCACAGGCGCGTGAGATGCTCAAAACCATGGCGGATGGGGATGGGCGTTATATGCTGTCTATGGCAGAGCAAATCTATGCGCAAACCCCTAATGGGGAACTGGATTCCGAAGGGCTTATGCTTATCGTGCAAAAACGTGCGCCGCTCTATGATAAGGCGAATGAGGCGCATTATAATCTCATTTCTGCTTTTCATAAATCTTTGCGCGCATCCGATGTGGATGGCGCATTATATTGGATGGCGCGGATGTTAGCGGGGGGCGAGCAACCCGAATATATCCTTCGAAGAATGCTGTGCGTGGCGAGTGAGGATATATCCAATGCCGACCCGCAAGCTTTGCAAGTGGCGCTTAATGCGTGGCAAGCCTTTGAACGTTTAGGGCTGCCCGAAGGAGAACTCGCTATGGCGCAGGCCTGTACCTATTTGGCGACCGCGCCGAAATCCAACGCCAGTTATATGGCGATGAAATCCGCAAAGGCGGCGGCAAAGGAAACGGGTTCGCTTATGC
>CAXBFT010000294.1:0-2587 GCA_963974945.1 uncultured Alphaproteobacteria bacterium | reverse complement strand
ATGCATTGTAAAGTTTGGGTTGGATTTCTGATAAATACCCGCTTTCTTTGCTGATATTTACATCCATTGCCAAGATCGTGCCTTTTTGCCTGAGATTGGTAATTTTTTGATGATTGGCAAAGGTTTTCGCGGCCTGTGCGTGATGATTGGCGATGGTATTGATGCGCTCTAACACCGGTTCATCTTCCCATATTTGCAGCGATGCATTGGCCGCGGCGCAAGCCATGGGGTTGCCCGTAAAGGAAGATGAATGGAAAAACATCTTAGCCTTATCTTTATGATAAAAAGCATTGTAAATTTCGCGCGTACACAGCGTTGCGCCCAAGGGTAAGAATCCACCCGTTAGCCCCTTGGAAATACATAGAAGATCAGGGGTAAAGTCGGCCTGATCACAGGCAAACATTGTTCCCGTACGGCCAAATCCGGTCATAACCTCATCCGCGATAAGTAAAACACCATGGGAGCGGCATAAATCCGCCATAGCCTTGAGCGTGTCGGAGGAATACATCACCATACCGCCCGCACCCTGAATAAGGGGTTCGAAGATGAATGCTGCTACATTATCTTTATGCGCATTGAGTATATCTTCCAACGCGTTAAGGGCCTGTGCTTCCTGTCCCTTTACGGGAACCGGGGTGTGGAGGGTTTCGAACAGATAGGGTTCATAAATTTTATTATAGACGCTGCGCCCGCCCGCAGACATTGTGCCGAATGTATCACCGTGATAACCGCCATCCAATGCGATGATTTTCTTGCGTGGGCGATCTGTATGTGCCCAATATCCAATCGCCATTTTCAGGGCAACCTCAACGGCAGTCGATCCGCTATCGGAATAAAAGACATATTCCAACGTATCGCCTGTAATTTGGATTAGGCGCTGGGCCAATTCTTCGGCGGGATCATGGGTGAAGCCTGCAAAAATAACTTGATCAAGCTTACCCGCTTGTTCTTGTACTGCGGCGCTGATTTTGGGATTACAATGGCCATGTGTAATCACCCACCAACTAGAGATCGCATCAATAATGCAGCGCTCATCTTGCCCTTCATCACCGCGCGCAAATAAATACGCCCCCGCCCCGCGATCAATATGTATAGATTCAGGCGTAATTGCATGTTGTGTAAAAGGGTGCCAAATGGGCGAGGTTTGGTCGCTCATCCCACGAAATCCTGTGCATTGAAGTTATTGCCGAACATAAGGCGTAAGGCGGTATCATCGGGATCATCCATTATAGGCATATGACCAAGGATTTTGACTTTTGAAAATTCAGCGATGGTGCGGATATTATCCAGATTTTCCTCACCAATAAAGACGATGCCTTTAAGTGGAATACCGCGCTCCCATATTGCTTCGAGGGACAGGAGGGTGTGATTAATGGTCCCAAGACCGGAGCGCGCACATAAAACAAGCGGGATGTGCCAATCCTTAAATAAATTAATTTGCAGGTTTTGGCGTGTAATTGGCACCATTAAACCGCCTGCGCCCTCAATAATCAATGTGCCGTCACATTGCGGTATTTTTGATTGATCACGCAAATCATCTATATCAATATGGGCGTTATCAAGTTCTGCTGCGCGATGCGGTGAAAGCGGCTCAGAGAAAATATAGCGCTCAGAAAAAAAACGCTCATCAGGTAAATGAGTAAGATCTTGTACGGTTTTGGTATCAATGCCATCTGTAATGCCTGATTGCAATGGTTTCCAATAATGCGGTTTTTGCCGCGCTGTTTCTAAACCAAGCATAAGTGCGGCCGAAAACAATGTTTTGCCTATATCTGTATCTGTGCCTGTAATAATAAGTCGATTACTCATAATGCTTTTTAACAGTTAATCATTCACTTTATCAAGCAGCTTAGCGATATTATGCAATGTATCAACGTCCAAAGCGGAACTTAATGATATGCGTAGCCGCGCCGTGCCTTCTGGAACGGTTGGCGGGCGAATGGCGCGAATATCGTAACCCTCATTTTGTAAAGCTTGCGCCGTATTAAGCGCATTTTCATCGCTCCCTATTATAATAGGAATAATCTGCGTTCCAGCGCCGCCAAAAAGCTCTCGCCCTTTGACGCATAAAGATAAAAGTTTTGCGCGCCTCGCGTCACCATCATCGGATACGAGAATTTCAAGGGATTTATGCACCATATATGCCTGTAATGGCATCGGTGCGGTGGTATAGATAAAGGGGCGCGCCGTGTTAATCAGGTAATCAATAATTTCATGCGAGGCGCAAACCAAGCCACCTGCAACGCCGATCGCTTTGCCGCATGTATGTAATGTGATGAGGCGGTCATAGCCGTTCTTTTGAATATAATCCCAACACAGGCCCTTGCCCTGCTCTCCATATATCCCTGTTGCATGGGCTTCGTCGGCAAGGATGACGGCATTATAACGCTCGGCCAATTCATATATATCGTTTAGGGGTGCAAAATCACCATCCATGGAATAAATGCTCTCAATAACAACCCATATGGTCTTTGCTTTGTTATGGTTTTTCTTAAGCAACATCTCAAGCGCGTTCATATCGTTATGGGAAAATTTAAAGCTCTTTGCATCGCTGGCTTTTATTCCATCGCGCATACTGGCATGGGAA
>CAXBFT010000293.1:0-2600 GCA_963974945.1 uncultured Alphaproteobacteria bacterium | reverse complement strand
CGCAGTCGTTCCCTTACAGGCGCGCCATGCGCTCCATGCCGGGGCGCGGCTTCGGGCATGGACAATATCAACATTATGGCGATTAATGGCTTTATGCAGGCGCGTAATATTACGCCACATGGTGAGCGGGTTTTTGGAATGCACGGGCATGTCGATATGCTCCGCGCCTATGCGCGCTAACTCTGATACGCGGTAGCCGCCATTTGATACAATAATGGCTTGCCCGCCGGCCTTTACAATTTCCGCGGCAATATCAATGCACCCTTGCTCCGCCCCGCCTGCGCCAAGGGATGGAATGATTTGCATGATAACCGATTTTTTCTGCTGTACTGTCATGCGCCTAAAATAGTCATGTTTTGCGGCGGTGGGAAGCGTTTTTATAAAGCCATCCCCGTTTTACGCGCAGAAATAATATCTGGGGCGTATTTGTGGTGTTTTATAAAACATGGTAATCAATAAGGGTTATTTTGTTTTGAAAACCCTTTCAAGGAGAGCCTAAGATGGATTATATCGAAAACAGTAAATCCGAGCGTATCGCATATATCCATACACCCGCCAGCAGCAAGGGCGAGCATCTTCCAGCGGTTATGTTTCTTGGTGGGTTTCGCTCTGATATGAGCGGGACAAAGGCGCTGTATTTTGAGGCGCAGTGCAAAAGCCGCGGGCAGGAATTTTTGCGTTTTGATTACAGTGGTCACGGGGTATCTGATGGCATATTTGCCGATGGAACGATTGGTATCTGGAAGAATGATGCGCGTGAGGTCTTAGATAAGCTTATTGAGCGCGAGGTGATTTTGGTTGGCTCCTCTATGGGGGGGTGGATTTCACTTTTATTATTGTTGGAACGCCCAGCCCGTATCAAGGGCATTGTCGGTATTGCCGCCGCTCCCGATTTTACAAATGAAATGAAAGCCCGCCTTACACCGCAGCAACTTTCGTACATCAAGGAACATGGGCGCATTGATATTCCCAATGAGTATTCTGATGAGCCTTACATCATTACGCAGGCATTGTTAGATGATGGCACAGCGCAATGCCTTCTTGATCGTAACTATGATCACGTCGTGTCGATGTCCCTGATACAGGGGAAATGTGATGCAGATGTGCCATGGGAAAAGGCGTTGCGCATTCAGTCGTGCTTTCCCAATGCTGCCTGCGAGGTAACATTTATCGACGATGGCGATCACCGATTATCACGCCAAGATGATTTGGAAATTATAAATGCGCAAATTATAAAATTATCAGCGCTTTAACTTATTTACGGCTGTAACCATAGCTTCCATCTTTGCGTTTATTACGGAACATATGGCGATTATCTATGCCTTCGATTTCCTTTTGCTTGAATAAGCAACCAAGTATAGCGTTTAAGATAAAGGCCAAGGCGGCAATTCCTGAAAAGACAAAAATTGCTTTTTGCTCCAATAAAAATCCGATGAATTTTTGCATTTTGCTCGGCTCTGCTTTGGGCATGTCTTTCTTATTCATCACCGGCATAGAAATATCTTTACCATCCATTTGCGTAAAGCTTTCTGTATCCGCCGTTACTTCTTGTTCTATAGATGCTGTCTCATCCATGGGGAGTGGAGAAAGTTCTTCAATTTCTTCTTCAAATTCATGCAGCTTGTTTTTCCACTGATCATGGCTTTCCTTATGATATTTATCCCCGTATCAGAAAGACGAAACCCTTTATCTTGATTTTGTGTGAACATATAAATATCGTGTCCAAGTGCCGCAACGGCAGGGATAAGAAGGATAAAAAAGAGTAATTTGCGCATGGTGCAACCTTATATTTAAAATAATTTGAAAATCATTCTATCAATGAAGTGAAGATTTGCAAAGGCAGGACTTGAATTTTCAAAAAAGAATGTCTAATGTGCGCGCAGCCAATGTATTTATGGTGCATGGTGAGGTGGCCGAGTGGTTGATGGCGCACGCTTGGAAAGCGTGTTAGGGTTAGTAGCCCTACGTGGGTTCGAATCCCATCCTCACCTCCATTTGGCTTTTTTCCTTGTTATCTCAATTAGTTATTTAAATACAGCATCTTAAGATTGCCTATGTTACTCAGAAGTGGTACACAGAAGGTATGGACAAAGTGACTGGACACACCAATTTATATCGCCGTGGGGCAACGTATTATTTCCGCGCTAGAGTGCCAAAAGATATTATGGACACCTATGGTAAGGACGAAGAAAGGTTCTCTCTCAAAACCAAAGATAAAACTGAGGCTGTCCAAGCCGTTCGTCTTAAGTCTGCTGAGGTGGAACTAAAGTTTGAGCCCATAGGCTTCGCTAGTGGTGACTTAAGTGCGTTTACTGGTCGAGCTATTTGGTATTTAAATCATTTCTTTCATGCCAATGCTAACGAGAATACAAAAAAAGTAATCGCTGTAGCCCGTGAAATGCAACACGCTCATGTTCGCGCTTTGGAATCCCTAGGGGGCGTATGAATGTTCTTTAGTGGGATACCACCAGAGCCGCCTCAAAATCGCTCCAGTGAGTCCCCAGTGGCTTCTAATGCCCTTTTATTATCTGCGGTTTTAGAGTCTTGGATTAAGGATAAATCACGAGTGTTATGGATGTTCTTCAGGGGCATTCTGAGAA
>CAXBFT010000292.1:0-2603 GCA_963974945.1 uncultured Alphaproteobacteria bacterium | reverse complement strand
TGCAGAGAGATTCAGCGTTGCCATAGGGTACAGGCTTTCAAAACTGTCCGAAGATCACCAAAACCGAGCCATAGAAATAGCCAAACAATACGGCTATGCCACGCCCGAAGAGATTGAGGAAAGCCAAGAATTTCTCGATGATATGGGCTATTGCGCTCATGGTATTGAGCTTGGATGTTGTCCCGCAGGTTGCGAATAGGGGGCAAAACCATGAAAAAAGAAGACCTCAAAAAAGACTTTATCAAAGTGCTGGAGAGCATAGACCGCTCAAAACACCGTCAGGATAATTTCAGGAATTTTTGTGAAATGTCGTATTGCGCCATTGCCAAGACAACGCAAACAGACACAGAGAAAGCGGATGCACTGGAAGATCGCTATATGGAGATTGTTGGCACGTATCAGGATAAAGACGATGTGCGAAAGATGCCCGAACTTTTAACCCTAACGACATACGGGGTTCATGAGGGACGGTGTGATTTTCTGGGAGAGATTGCGGCAGATATTAGCGCCCTCGATACCAAGAACGGTCAGTTTTTTACGCCGTATGATGTGGCAAAACTCATGGCAAAAATGCAAATGCCTGATATTCCCAAGCTGATCGAGGATAAGGGGTTTTTCTCGCTAAGTGATCCAGCAGCGGGGGCGGGATGTATGCTTTTAACGGCTGCGGATTGTGTAGAGGAAGCGGGATATAATCCGATGGATTGTATGAGCGTTCACGCTATCGAGTTGAACCGCACGACTTATCACATGCTTTATATCCAACTGTCGTTACGCGACATTGCGGCGCAGGTCATACATGGCAATTCTTTGTCATTGGAAACTTTCACGCAGTGCTATACGCCAGCCGCAATTCACTTTTTTGGGAAGCATGGGCGGCTTTTTGACCCACCATCAAAAGACCCTGAAAAGCAACCTATAACCATCACACCAATCATAAACGCCGAGCAACTTTCTTTGTTCGGATAGGAGAAATAATGTCAGATATTTTATGCGCCAATACACGAAAACTCTATCACATAATCTTAACAGAAGGGGGAACACTGGACGATGCACAAGAAGCATCCGAGAAAATAAAACAGCATTCAAAAGGCTATTATCCAATCACAGAAATTTATAAATTCATCGAGAAAAGAGGACATAAGGATGCAAACAATAATTTGGGACAGTATCAAAATCGAGATCAAGTATGTTGAGAATTATTCGCCAGCTTTTGAAAAAATACACGGTGAAAAACTATCACATATTGAGGTAAAGTGCGATGAAGAATTACCATTTACCGAAACAGGATATAAATCAATATTCATTCATCATAGCAATCTAATTCGGTGGGGAGGCGTAGAGAAATATATCATAGAAGAATTAAACCATGCGGCAAAAAGTGACGCGTGGAAATTTAAAAAAGAGAGCAAGCAGCAGCTTTGTCTGTTCTAAAAATAAACTGACATTTTAAAACAAAAAGCGGCCTATATGAGCCGCTTTTTTATTACGCAGCTTTTTGTTTTTTATAATACTTAGAGAATATTTCCTGAAACTCTTTTTTCAATTCCGCGTCTGATATTTCCAGATCGAGAAGGCCACAATTATCCGCAATCGTGGCAATATTCATTTTTAATTCATCGCGCAGTTTTTTAATTTCTGCATTTGCTTTTTCGGCATCTTTAATCTTTTTTTGAAGCTTTGTCTTGATTGCTTTTGTGCTCATGTCGTTACCCCTTATCTTGATATTGAAAGCCAAAAAACCATAGCAGAGCAGGGTTAAAAAACAAGCTATAAATCGCCACAGATTGACAGAGAACACGATCAAATATCTGTGATGCGTGATCCACTGGAGAGCATAAAGCCAGCTACAGGGGCTTTTAAACGACACATATAATTATGAAAACAATATGTGGCCTTATACGGTTTAGGAAGGTTATATAAGAAGTATAACAAGATAAAAGATATAAATTATATTTATATGAACTTATTGTTATTATTGTGTTTATTACAAGTTTAATTTACTTGTAATAAGTTTATTTAAGTTGTATAGTGAGAGAGTAGATTAGTGTGTATTTCTCTGCAAACAGGCAGGGCTTTGCGACAAGAAAAGGCAAAAATAATGTTCTTAGACAGGCTCAATAATGAGGAAGATACAGGCGGCATTGAAGCTGCCCGTTCTCTTGTTGTGACTAGAGATAGCCCAAGAAAAGCTTTCTTCAAAAAGCTCAATCGTCATGGCCATAGATCATCAGGGCCATCGAGGATTAAACGCCGGAATGGTATCTTACGCGGCAACTCATTTGCAGGAATGGCATCAGCACAGCGCGTTGTGGTGAAGATCAATCCCGTTAAAAACAAGACAAAAGGAGTAGGGGTCGGTGCAGGCAGCGGCGGCCAAAATCTCTATCATCACATCCATTATATTAGCCGTAAAAAAGCCGGTAAGGATGGCGAGCAAGCATTCCTCTTTGATGGTGAAAACGAGTCTTTAACCCGCCAAGATTTCTTTGAGTTATGCAAAAATGACCGCCATCACTTTCGGATGATTATCTCCCCTGAGCGTGGCGAAGATATCGAAGATTTTCAGGGTTACGTTCGCAAGATTATGAAGCGCGTGGAGC
>CAXBFT010000291.1:0-2645 GCA_963974945.1 uncultured Alphaproteobacteria bacterium | reverse complement strand
TTTTGACCATCCTTGCGCTGATCATTACTTTTTTTTCACCTATATTGCCTTTTCTTATTTCCCAAATACCAGAGCGTTATATGAAAGCCATGCTTAAAGATGTCTATAATGAGCACGTTTTTATTAACACCACGACCTTAATTGATGCTCCGCGCAAATTTGAAAACGCCGCCCCCCTACCCGTCTTAGGGCATAATAGCGGCCTTTGCCTTTCCTTTGCCTCAACAGAAGGAAAAGAGGGTAAATCAATCCTTAGCGCGCAGCGCATAGAAGAGGCAAAAAGAGGCAAACCCATTGCCGAAATTATTGCCGTTAGCACCCAAAACAATACTGAGTATAAGCTTCAGAGCATGAGCGTTAATATTGGCACAAACAAAGATCAAGAGCCATTTACCATTATTTGCCAAAAATTTGGGCGCAAATACAGCACCGTCCCCGAAGCAATACAGGCCATTTATATCCGCCCGTTACAGCCATTTACCCCATTCAAAATAATCTGGGCGAGCGCCAAAAACTTCGATAATGAACTGCGCCCTAAATTAGATTAGCAAAAGAATGGCAATTCATGCATAATATATAGTCGTTTAGCATTATTTTATGACTAGACGCAAGCGACGCGGCGTAGAAATTTTACGTAAGAAGCGCAGAAATGATGTCATGGAATATATTTTGGATGGCCTATATTTTGTTGTAACAACCAATCGCAATAAAACGAACAAAAGCGACAGCAAGACGGAGATCAAAAGCAACCGTACCGAGCGCTATGATGAATCCAATTGCAAATGGTCAAGTCTTTTTGAAATCATAAGCGATACGGAGGTTAAAATGACATCCGTTGCCGATCCCCGAAACGCCGATATTGATTTTTATCTCAGCACGCCAAACGGCACACCAACCCGATCTCCCCTGACTTATGAAAGCATTCTGCGCCTTGCACGAAAAGGTGATAAAATCCAAATGTCAGGGCAAATTGACCATGGCGGCGGCTTGATCTTCCTTACCATGAACCGTATAAAATAACACCTTCCCCCTTCTCTCCCCCCCTATAATAAACGTTATAAAAATTATGATTTCATCAACCACATTTATGGCTTTTGCCGCGACATGCTTCATTATTGAAACAACCCCCGGCCCTAATATGGGCTATCTCGCAATTTTAAGCCTTTCAAATGGAAGGCGCGCGGGATTTGCGGCCACGATCGGTATTGCGCTTGGCCTTCTTATTGTTGGCTTGGCGGCGGCGATGGGTGTTGCGGCGCTGATTTCAGGCTCACCTTTTTTATATCAATTTCTACGATGGGGCGGCGTTGTATATATGCTTTATCTGGCGTGGGAAGGTTGGCGCGGTGAGAAGGAAACATCTGCAAGCTCAACCGAAAACAAAACGGACTCGGTATTTTTCAAACGCGGCCTGATTGTCAATTTGCTCAACCCAAAAGCAGCGGTGTTCTATGTCGCCATTTTACCAAGCTTCGTGATGATCAACGCCCCTATTCTTACGCAAACACTCATCTTGACCGTCATTTTTGTTACAATCGCCACCTTTATTCATGCCAGTGTTGTGATCTTGGCGGGATCATTGCGCCCCTATCTTGAAAATCCGCGATATAATATGATGGCCCGGCGTATTTTATCGGTGCTTTTGGCCTTGGTAGCGTTATGGTTTGCCTATGATACGGCGTGGTAATATTACCCCTTGCACTATGGTGGTTTTGCTTTATTTTTGGACAGGAACACAAGGCTAGGATAAGATATGAACCCGCTACATTTTTCACTTTTGGTTTTATTCTCGCTTATGCTGAGTGCAGGGCAGGTTTTATTTAAGGTCACGGCAAAGGGATTGCCCGATCTGAATGATTTTCACGCCTTGTTCATGTATTTTCTGACCAGTATTTCATTTTGGATTGCACTTGTGCTCTATGGTACGGCGACGATGATTTGGATTTTTATCCTGAAATTTATTCCACTGTCACAGGCCTACCCCTTTGCCGCGCTTGGCTTTATTTTTGTGCCGCTGGCTTCGGTGATTTTCTTTCAAGAGCCGATAAACACGCCTTATATTCTGGGATCGGCCCTTATTATTGCCGGTCTTGGCGTTATTTCATTTTATTCAAATGCATAAGTCGTAGAGCCTAAAACATCTCCATAAGCATACAGCGTGCAGACCCGCCGCCATATTTTTCGATCGTCGTAAGATCAGGGGTAAGGATGGTGTTGTAATGTTTTCTGATCACGGAAAGTTGCGCGTTATCTAACGCCTCAAGCGCCGCCTTTGAAAAGGTCAATATGCGCGCGCCATCTTTGCCGATCACCTCTAATGCATTCCCACAATTGGCCTGAAGCTGCGCCATGGAAAGCTCAACCACCTCATGCGTTTCGCGTAATCGTGCCAAAACACGGGTGCGCGGTATCGGTAATACATTCCGCGCAAATTGCCGCCATATCTGTGCCGATATACATCAAGAAATCTGTGTGATAAACGGGAATCCCCGCATGCGACAGGGTTTCAAAGCGCATAACGTCATAGCCCATAAATTCCGCCCATTTATCAACCAATTCAGGCGCAGTGCGTTTGGACAGGCCGGAATAGCCGCATTTATTCACATGATCCGATACTATACTGGCTGTGCTTTCAAGGGCGATGC
>CAXBFT010000290.1:0-2659 GCA_963974945.1 uncultured Alphaproteobacteria bacterium | reverse complement strand
AATTGTCTCATCAGGAAGCGGATAGGCGATTTGTTGCTCTACGAGAAATTCAGAAATTTCTTTATCGCTTTTTCCTGCGCTCATAAAAAATAAAGATGTAAAAAATATAAACAAAAGGAATGCAAACGCATATTTTATTTTCATCAATACCCCCCCCCTCATTATTATGAATGTTTTAAATACACGTCATCATTTCAGTTTTAATGTCGGGAGGTACTTCAAAATACCGCCTAAATAGCTCCAACAGATTAAACTTATTATAACCCAAAGGAACGCCGTTAACTTTATAGCTTTCACATATTTCATCGGCATAAATAAGATCAACTGCACAAAATTAAAAAAGACTACATATCTGTCTTGCGTTTAGATGTCCATTCGTCATAGCGTCGATCAATAATTTTGGCAACCGTATCATAAGTCTTCCATGTGTCGGCGACACTATATGTATAGTCAATTCCATTATCCCCGACGGCAGAGGTATAATCCTCTGTATAATCTCCACGATCCGGACTGAAATAATCATAGGCAAAAGCATTACCTGTATCATTCAGGTCGTCACTTAATAATCTTCCATCCATATGATCACAACACCACTGCCCGGGGGTCAGGGTTCTGTTCTTATAACCGTCCTTTAAATCACTGGCTTCACCAGCTAGATCGTCACCTGACAAATCATTCAAAACACACCATATGGCAAACACACCAATATGCACGCAGAGTGCATTTTCTTTATACCCTTCGGGCAAGCCCTGTTCGCCATAATGCCAACTCATGTCATCATATTTTGTAGGTATAGAGGACAGAGGGGCCTCTTGATGTAAAACGCCACCAGCGCCAAACCCAATGGCAGAATAAAAGGGAAGAGGGCTATAAATATCGTTCATATAATACGCATCCAGGGTATCTATTACTGTTTGCGTACAAATATCATCACTCAATTCATGTTCAAAAAAACCACCCCAGAATGTTTTTAAGACCGTGGCTTGTTCAAGGCCGCCAGAAAGATAATAAACTTCTATATGCTTAAAACGAATATCCTCACCGACCAGATCGTAGCGCAACCCCAAAATTATCTGCGCATCATCCGTATAAGATTTAACCTCAACAACCAAAACCTTATCGCCCTCAAGCATCTGCTTCATAATATCGCCCATACAATTATAAACAAGCGATGCGCAGATAGCGTTTTTCGGGTTTTTTACAAGCGTATTTTGGCCTATTTGAATATTTTTGGTTAGCAAGCCCTGCTGAATACGTTGTGCATGCTCTTGGTCATTCACATCAATATACCCATAATTCACGACATGGCGATCCCCGCCCTTGATCATCACGAGGGCATGCGCCGTTAGAAAACCTGCTAATTTTAGGGCTTTTTTCATGTTCTCAATCCATCAGTTTAAAATACAATATCATGATACACGAAACCCTATTTCGGTTTTAATGTCGGGAAGCAGATAACATCACGGATATTGGATGAATTAGTGAGCAGCATCGTCAAGCGATCAAGCCCGATACCCCATCCGCCACATGGCGGCAGGCCGTATTCAAGAGCGGTTACGAAATCTTCATCCAGCATTTGAGCCTCATCATCGCCCGCCTCACGCGCGGCGACTTGCCCTTCAAAACGCTCACGTTGAACTTTTGGATCGTTAAGCTCGGTAAACGCATTGGCGATTTCCCAACCGTTACAGAACGTTTCGAAACGCTCTACCAAACGTGGGTTTTCTCGGTGAGTCTTCGCCAAAGGTGAAATATCCATCGGATGATCTGTCACGTGGGTCGGGTTAATAAGCGTGTGTTCACAACGTTCATCAAACATCGCCTCAACCACCTGCCCCCAATTTGATTTGACATCAACATGAACGCCCACGCCTTTCGCGGCCTCTTGCGCCTGCGCCGCCGTATCAAAGGATAGGAAATCAATGCCCGTTTGCTCCTTCACCAAATCCACCATGGAAACGCGTCTCCATGGGCGGGTAAAATCAATCTCATGGGTTTTATCACCCTCACCAAAGGTCACTTTTAATGAGCCATGCAATGCCTGCACCACGTGGCATACAAGTTCCTCAATCAAATCCATAATATCAAAATAATCTTTATAGGCGTGATACGCCTCAATCGATGTGAATTCAGGGTTATGCTTAATCGAGATCCCCTCATTGCGGAAACAGCGGTTAATTTCAAATACAGCATCAGCCAAACCGCCAACGATTAAACGTTTCAAATGCAGTTCCGGTGCAACGCGCAGGTAAAAATCACTGTCTAGGGCATTATGATGGGTTACAAAAGGTTTCGCCGAAGCACCGCCCAAAATGCCGTGAAGCATAGGCGTTTCCACTTCCAAAGCACCCATATCTTCCATAAAACGGCGGATCATAGAGATGATCTTACTGCGCGCGCGTAATGTATCGCGGCTGTCTTCGTTCATAATAAGGTCAAGGTAACGCTGGCGATAGCGTTGCTCAATATCCGACAAACCATGATATTTTTCAGGCAGCGGAAGTAATGATTTCGTCACCATTGTAAGTTCAAGCGCAGAGATTGAAAGCTCCCCGCGCGGAGTACGGCGGATTTTACCCTTCACGCCGATAATGTCACCAATATCAAACAGCTTAAGTTTTTCAAGCTCTTCCGCAGGGCTACGGTCTTTATGGCAGAA
>CAXBFT010000289.1:0-2682 GCA_963974945.1 uncultured Alphaproteobacteria bacterium | reverse complement strand
GATCAAACGAGTCTCCGGATTGGCCATTGTCTTTTTATATGCCTCCATAGAGCGGATGAAAGAATAGAAATCTTTATCAACATTAAAGGTTTTGGCATAAATGCTGATCGCTTCTTTATCGCCTTCCCCTTTTAGGATTTCAGAGTCTCTTCGCGCTTCGGCAAGAAGGATAGAGCGTTCTTTTTCCGCAGTAGAGCGAATTTCAAGCGCGTGTTCTTCCCCTTTTGATCGGCGCTCTGTTGCGCGTTCATCCAGTTCTGATTTCATTTGTTTGACCGTAGATTCACGAAGTTCCTTTGTGAGATCGGCGCGGACAATGCGGACATCAACAATTTCAATACCAAGCTTATCCTGTTGGATTTTATCGTTCACACGCGTTCTGATCTTCGCCATAATATTTGTGCGCTCTTCCGATAGGATTTGCGGCAAAGTGGTTTCACCCAAAACTGCGCGGGTTGAACCGTTTAGGATGCTGCTGATTCTTGCGTTGGCTTGTTGTTCAGTGCGAAGTGTTTTCATGAATTGCAGGGGATCTGTAATTTGATAACGCGCAAAAGTGTCAACGATGATAGGCTCACCGCTCACATTATCAATGCTTGGCCCGTCTTCAAGAGTAGGTGTTTCGGTATCTGTTGCAGGCTTTTTGGGCGCAGATTTGCTTTTCATGCTGTCATCTGCGTGCGAGCTTGAAATAACCACAGGCTCTGCTTCGGGATCGATAGAAAGGATGCGTTTATCGAAATAGCGCACATCTTGAATGAAGGGGGTTTTGAAATGGATACCCGGCCCTCTGGCTTCACCACGTGGTTGACCAAGTTGCAGAACCAGCGCTTGTTGTGTTTGATCAACAATGAAGAAGGATTGTGACCCGACAATCAATGCGCCTGCGAGTATAATAAAAAGTGATATTATTTTGATATTCATAGTCTTTATTTCCTTTAAACCTTATTTCTTCGCTTTGAGTTCATCTAGCGGTAAATATGGAACAACACCAGAGCCATTGCCTTGCCCGTCCATGATAATTTTCTGTGCATTGCTCAGAACATCTTCCATGGTTTCAATATAGATACGCTCACGCGTTACATCTTTACCTTGAAGATAGGATTCATAGATCGATTTAAAACGTTGTGCATCACCGGTTGCTTGCGCAATTTTTGACTGTTTATAGGCCTCGGCTTCTTGCAGAAGCTGTATCGCCTGACCACGTGCCTCGGGAAGGATCTTCTCGCGGTGAACGCGGGCAATATTTTCCGTGTTTTCGGCATCTTGTCGCGCAGATTGTACATCTTGGAAGGCTTGTTGCACATCGGGATGCACTTCGGCCTTTTGGATAAGAACCTGCTTGATGTTCACGCCTGAATTATATTCATCAAGATTGCTTTGGATGATATCCTTGACCTTTGTTTCAATCAAAGTACGACCTGTTGTAATAATCTGGAACATATCTGTTTGCCCGACAACTTCACGAATAGCGCTCTCTGCAACTTTTTTAATGGTATTGTCCTGATCCTTGATTTTGAATAGATAATCTTCGGCGGATTTAATGTCCCAACGATATTACGATCGGAAGTTAGCATTAAGCTTTCTTCATGGACAACTTGTTTTGTTACCGTTGCGCCACGTTTATATGGAACGCTCTCAGTGTAGCCAATGCTCATTCCGCGTTGTTGGTTGACGTTTACTTTTGTTAAAATCTCAATCGGTGCAGGAAAGTGATACCCCAGACCTTCTGTTGTTTGTGTGCGTGACCATGCACCGAAACGTTGGATAACGCCGTGTTCACCAGGGTTAATGATGTGAAAACCACTGGCAAGCCATAAAAGAATCATTGCGAGAATAAAAAGGATAATCGCCACCCCGCCATTCATATTGCCGGGAAGGACATCACGAAGGCCGTCTTGTGCATTTTTAATTAAATCATCCAAGTCACTGGGGCCATTACCGCCACGATTGCCGCTGTTATTGCCGTTTTGTCCGCGGTTTTGACCATTACCCCATGGGTTATTGCGCCCTTTACCGGATGATGATTGATTAGAATTTGCCCAAGGGTTCTTTCTTTTCTTATCTTTATCGTCGTCGTTTGACATTGTTCTCGCTTTTTTAGTTGACGGTTGTAAGCTGTAACCATATCTCTTTTGTCATCGAAAGCAAGTATTTTAGGGAAAATTTGAAATGGGTGAACAATTAAAAAAACTAATATCTGAAACTCTCTCCGGCGTCATTGATCCGCAGGCGGGTAAGGATATTATGACCCTTAATATGGTGAGCTTTATTGACGTGCAAGATGGCGGAAAAGTGACCATCGTGATTGAAGCGGATCCGGAGCGGGGAACGGCGCTTGAAACTTTGCGCCAAGAGGCGGAGCGCAAATTGCGCGGCCTGAAAGGTGTGTCACATGTGAATGCAATTTTAACCGCGCAAAAAGCCGTTCCCTCACAGGGGGTAAAGCCGGTACCGCCTAAATCAATGCCAGCTAAGCCCGCGAATAATGAGCCTATCCCTGTGACGGCAAGGAATATCATTGTTGTGGCATCGGGTAAGGGCGGCGTTGGGAAATCAACCGTGGCGGCCAATATCGCGGTGAGCTTGGCGCAGCTTGGCGGGGATACGCCTTTGCGTGTTGGGTTATTAGACGCGGATATTTATGGACCGTCGCAACCCGTGATGATGGGAGATGTGGGC
>CAXBFT010000288.1:0-2711 GCA_963974945.1 uncultured Alphaproteobacteria bacterium | reverse complement strand
ACTATGGACTGTGCCGGAGGATGCACGTGAAAAATTCTCAATATGGCTTAAGGGGGAGACAGGCAAGACCCTTGCCGAATTTAACGGTATTGATAATTACGAGCTTCCGATTCCTGCGACTTTCGTCATCGCGCAGGATGGCACAATTGTCTATATGTTCAAGGATGAGGATTATAAACAACGCGCCAAGAATGAGGATATTCTAAAGGCATTGGAGCATATTGCAGAGCATTAAGCCCGCAATACACTGATCCATTTTTTCTGTGCGTCGGTTAAGCGTTCATCAGGGGTCATGACCGCGCCGTTGAGGGCCGTGCGGATTTTTTCAGGCGTTGCGGATGTTCCGTTTTCCATGAGCTTTAAGATGATCTGTTTGATCTTGCCTATGTTTTCGAAATACACGGCAAAGACGGCCTCTACATTGACATGGGCATCTGGGTCTTCGTTCCAGCAATCATAATCAGTTGCAATGGCGAGCGTGACATAGCCCATTTGCGCCTCACGCGCGAGGAAGGCTTCGGGGACGTTTGTCATGCCGACAATATCACAACCTGCTGCACCGCGCAGGAAGAAACTCTCGGCTTTTGTGCCAAGGCGTGGCCCCTCAACGCAGGCATATGTTTTGTTCGCATGCAGTTTCACACCAATATCATCGGCAGCCTTTAAAACGTCATCGGCCAATACGGGGCAGGTTGGTTCAGCGGTGGAAATATGCGCGGTTACGCCCTCACCAAAGAAGGAGTTTTTGCGAAAGCCGCGTGTGTGGTCGAAATATTGTGAAGCGAGCGCCAAATCACCGGGGGCAATTTCTTCTTTTAAGGAGCCGCTTGCAGAGACACTGAGAACCGTTGTTGCGCCGAGTTGTTTCAATGCATAAATATTTGCGCGAAAATTAACTTCGCTCGGCAGGAATTCGTGGTTACGTCCGTGACGCGGTAAGAACAGCGCGGTTTTGCCAAAGGCTTTGCCCTCAACAATGGGGGCGGATGGTTTACCAAATGGTGTATCAATATCGTGTTCCTTGATGATTTCTAATTCTTCCAGAGCATAAAGACCTGATCCACCAATTATCGCGAGCATATTCATTCCTATCATTCATATTTATCTTTAAAACTGTTTAGCATTTTTTAAGGCAGAAGGAAAATGCCGATTTTTATTTTTATGCCCCCCTTATGCTTTATGAAAAGATGTATATAATGCGGTATCTCATGTTTTTTAAAAGAATGAAGACCCCAATGATGCGTCAGGATTTACGACAATTTACGCCAAAAATCATCACTGTTTTGCGGGATGAAAAATATGGGTTGATGGATTTTCGCGCCGATGCTGTCGCGGGCATAACAGTAGCTATTGTGGCTTTACCCTTGGCTATGGCTTTGGCGATTGCCAGTGGCGCGTCACCTGATAAGGGGTTGGTCACCGCCGTTATTGCAGGTTTTCTAATTTCTTTACTTGGTGGATCACGGGTGCAAATTGGTGGCCCAACGGGCGCGTTTGTGGTGGTGGTGTTTTCGGTCATTGCGCAACATGGCTATGATGGGCTTGTCTTGGCAACATTCATGGCGGGGCTAATCCTTATCATTGCGGGTTATGCGCGGCTTGGGCAGGTGATTAAATATATCCCTGATCCTGTCGTGACGGGTTTTACCACGGGGATTGCCGTTATTATTGCCTCTAGTCAGGTGAAAGATTTTCTGGGCCTGCAGATGAGTAAGGTTCCCGCGGATTTCTTTGCAAAGTGGCAGGCATATTTCGCGGCAATGGATACGGCGCAACTTGCAACGATTGTCGTTGGGCTGTCTTCTCTTATTCTGATTTTGTTTTTGCGTAAATTTGCGCCGAAAGTGCCGGGATATTTGGCCGCGGTTATCGGGGCATCAGTTTTGGTTACGTTTTTGCACATTCCAGTTGAAACGATCGGTTCGCGTTTTCCTGATATTCCATCGGGCTTGCCTGTGCCGGAGATACCGGATTTTTCATTTGATAAAATGAAGGCGGTTTTGCCCTCGGCCTTTATTATTGCATTTCTAGCAGGGATAGAGGCGTTGCTTTCTGCCGTTGTGTCGGATGGTATGACAGGATTTCGTCATCGTTCTAATCAAGAGCTTGTCGGGCAGGGCGTTGCGAATATTGCATCAGCATGTTTTATGGGCTTGCCCGCCACGGGTGCGATTGCGCGCACGGCAACGAATGTGCGTGCAGGCGGTCGATCGCCTGTATCGGGGATGCTGCATGCGGTGTTTTTATTGGGCTTTATGATGCTTGCCAGCGACGTGATGAAATATGTGCCGCTTGCCACGCTTGCCGCCATTTTGTTTGTTGTGGCTTGGGGGATGAGTGAGCTTCACCGCTTTAGGCAAATCTTTATGATTTCTGCTAGTGATCGAATGGTTTTGATTTTGACATTTGGCTTAACGGTGATGGTTGATTTAACTGTGGCGATTGGTGTCGGGGTGACGTTGGCATCATTATTATTTATGGCGCAGATGAGTAAAACCGTTGAATTCTCATCTTCGCCAAATGATGATATAGACCAACGGGTTGACCTGCCTAAAGGTGTTGAAGTTTTTAATATCTCGGGCCCCGTCTTTTTTGGTGTTGCGAGTGAGCTTATTGATACGCTCAAACGCATGGGGCAAATGCCAAAGGTTTTGATCGTGCGGATGCGCTATGTCCCGTTTTTGGATGCAAGCGGTGTTGCTGCGCTTCAG
>CAXBFT010000287.1:0-2714 GCA_963974945.1 uncultured Alphaproteobacteria bacterium | reverse complement strand
CAATCGATGCGGTTAAGGCAGAGAAATTAGGTGGTAAGTTGTATGCAGCGCTTGATGGAAAAAATATTGAAAGCGCAGAATTTTATATGGATAACGAGATTGCTGAATCTGGTGATGTGGCTGCACATATTGCTGTCGGCATGACGTTGCGCTCTTATAAATTTGATATATATAAATCAGAAAAACCTAAAGATGAAAAAGTGGCATTGTTATCATCAGTGCATTTTGTTTCCTTTGATAGCGATCTTGCGCAAAAGAATTATGATGAGCAGGAGTGTATTATCAAGGGTATGTTCCTTGCGCGCAATCTGGTTAATGAGCCGCCAAATATGCTCTACCCCGATTCCTATGCTAAACGGATTAAGGATCAACTTAAACCCTTGGGCGTTGAGATTGAAATTCTGGATGAGAAGAAAATGAAGAAGCTTGGTATGGGCGCATTGCTTGCGGTCGGGCAGGGCTCTGATTTTGCACCGCGTATGGTGATTATGCGTTGGAAAGGCGATAAAACCAATGCGGATGCGCCTTTGGCTTTTGTTGGTAAAGGGGTTACCTTTGATACCGGCGGCATATCCATCAAACCGGGTGCGGGTATGGAAGATATGAAAATGGATATGGGTGGGTCGGCCGCGGTGGTTGGTTTGATGAAATCTCTTGCGCTACGTAAGGCTAAGGCCAATGTAATGAAAATATGCCATCGGCGCGCGCTTATCGCCCCGCGGATATTGTTACATCTTATTCCGGTAAAACGATTGAGGTTTTGAATACAGATGCAGAAGGGCGCTTGGTCTTGGCTGATGCGCTTTCTTATGTTCAGGATGTTTATAAGCCATCTTTGGTTATTGATTTGGCGACGCTTACCGGTGCAATGATGATGGCACTGGGCCATGAATATTGCGGTACATTTGTTACCGATGACGCCCTTTGGGATCAATTGGAACGCGCAGGTAAAGACACGGATGAGCGCCTATGGCGCATGCCCTTGGATGAGGTCTGGAAAAAAGATATGGAAGGTACAATTTCCGATACGCAAAATATGTCAAAATCCGGCCGTTGGGCGGGGGCATGTACCGCGGCGGGTTTCCTCTCTCATTTCATCGAAGATGGTATGGCATGGGCGCATATGGATATTGCAGGCACGGCCTATATCAAAACAGATAAAGACGTGACACCAAAATACGGCACAGGATTTGGTGTACGTGTTCTTGATCGTTTTGTCGCCGATAATTATGAAACACGTTAGGGCGCACTGCTTTTTATAATGCCTAAGACTTGTGTACATCCAAAATCTAAAAAAACACGATTGCGTTGTGCCAGTGATTTGCGCGCGGCGGGTATAACATTGCGTGCGGATGATGCCGTTTATCAAGAGATTGAAACGCATTATGATATAGGGGTAAGCGCCCATGTTGTATCACGTATAGAAAATCTGAATGAACCCGAGTATGACCCAATTGCGCGTCAGTATATTCCAACGGTGCAAGAGCTTGAAATTGCCAAGGATGAGGAGAGCGATCCGATAGGTGATGACGTCTATAGTCCTGTGCGTGGTATTGTCCATCGTTACCCCGATCGTGCGCTTTTCAAGGTTACAAATATTTGCGCCGTTTATTGCCGGTATTGTTTTCGCCGCGAGATGGTCGGCGCAGGATCAGACCATTTAAGTGATGCCGATTTTGATGCGGCAATCAACTATATTAAAACGCAAGAACAGATTTGGGAAGTCATCTTAACAGGGGGTGATCCGCTTGTATTATCTGCGGCAAAATTACAAAAAATTATAGATGCGTTGAATGCAATTGATCATGTAAAAATCATCCGTATCCATACACGTATTCCCATTGCGGACCCTGCAAAAATTGATGAAACGCTCTTATCCGTTTTACAATCGTCAAGCAAGGCAATTCATATGGTTTTGCATGTAAATCATGCACGCGAAATTTCCGAAACGGTGAGTGCCGCTCTTTTTGCTCTTCGGCAGTCAAATTGCTCTCTCTTTTCACAATCTGTGCTGCTTAAAGGGGTTAATGATGATGCAAAAATTCTTGAAGACCTCTTCAAGGCGCTGTTGATTTTGCATGTAAAACCTTATTATTTGCACCACCTTGATCGCGCAAAAGGAACATCGCATTTTCGGGTTTCGATCAAACGCGGTCAGGCCATTATGAAGGATTTGCAAGGGCGTATTTCGGGTTTATGCCTGCCGCATTACATGCTCGATATTCCGGGGGGGCATGGTAAAATCCCAATTAATGATAGTTATATCGCCGCGCTTGATCTTGGGACATATCGAGTCGAAGATTATCAGGGATGCACGCATCTTTATATTGAACAAGATGGAGGAAAACGCGCATGACAACCGAGGTTCGTTTCTATCATTTGGAGCGCATATCACAGACGCAAATTTTACCCGTTCTGATTTCAAAAGCATTAGAGCGCGGTCATCGTATTATTGTGAAATTTCATGATGAGGTGCAAGTGATGCAGATGAATGACCATTTGTGGACCTATAGTGCCAATAGCTTCCTTCCTCATGGTACGGCTAAGAATGGTAATGCCAAGCAGCAGCCTGTTTGGCTCACCGATAAGGATGAAAACCCCAATGATGCGGATGTCCTTATTTTATGTGAGGGGACAACATCCGAGGTGATCGGTGATTTTACCCTGTGTTGTGAAATGCTCAACGGCCATGATCAAGAAGCTATAAGCGCCGC
>CAXBFT010000286.1:0-2723 GCA_963974945.1 uncultured Alphaproteobacteria bacterium | reverse complement strand
CGTTAGTGTTTATAAAGGCCACCGCCTCCTCAACACCATTAATCATACGGCAGCTTAGTTTTGCATCAAGATATTCTGTGTGCCAATCTTCTTCTGTTGCTGCGCCAATACGTTCATCTAGAGCCTGTACATCTGCATCACCGACAACAAGACACCCCGTATCAAGGATGTTTTTGATGATTTTTGCAGCTAAGCCACGATCAAGGGCGCTATCAAGCAATAATGTTTCCATTGCACCACAAATACCTGTGCGACGCATTTTTGCATTGAGCGGCACATTAATTGCGATTTTTTCATCAACATTTTTATCAATATATATATGGCACAATCCTTCTAAATGGCTAAAGACAGGCATACGCGCTTCGTTCATGACGCGTTCAATAAGACCTTTGCCGCCGCGCGGGATCATCACATCAATATATTTATCCGCTTGGAGCAATGCACTGACCAAGCTACGATCTGCCAGAGGGATAATAGAAACGCAGGATCTTGGTAAGCCGTTTGTTGTTAAAGCATCCTCTATAACCTTATGCAGGGCGAGGGCGCTGTTCAAGCTCTCTGACCCACCGCGTAAAATAACGGCATTATGCGATTTAAGGCTCAAAATGGAGGCATCAATTGTAACATTAGGGCGCGATTCATAGATCATCCCTAATACGCCAATTGGGCAAGAGATGCGCTCAATCTTTAGGCCATTAGGTCTGTTCTGTGTCCAAAGGATTTTACCGCAAGGATCATTTAGGTCTCGCACCGTTTCAATACCTTTGGCCATTGCGCTTATACGCGCTTTGTCTAAGGCGAGGCGATCAATGAGGGCATCGTTTAAGCCGTTCATACGTGCATTATCAACATCAATCTTATTCGCGGCAAGAATATCATCACTGCGCTCTAATAACAGAGTTGAGAGGGTGGTCAGTGTTTTATCGATGATTTCAACAGGCGTTTGAGCAAGCGTAAAAGCAGCTTTCTTAGCCGCTTTTCCTAGAATTTCTATGATTTTATTAGGGGATTGATCCGCCAAAGGCTTTGACATGAAGGGCCGCCTGTATTGTTGAGTGTCAAATTAATGAATATTATTAGAAATATTCTCTATAGACTCATCAACTAACTTTGCATTGGTCTGCTTGTCAAGCTTTTCAGCAATAATTTGTGCAGCAGCGTTCATTGCAAGATCTGCTGCAAATGACTGAATTTCATTGATAGCATTTTGTTCCATACAGTTCAAACGATCTGCAAGCTGTGCTTCGCGGCGAACCATAATTTCATCAAGCTCTGCTTCTGCTTTTTTGCTGAACAGTTCGGCATTTTTTTTGGCTTTTGCAATAATTTTTTCAGATTCGTTAACTGCATCGCGATGCTTACGCTGATACTGTGCCAACATTTCCTGTGCTTCAACGCGAAGATTTTCTGCTGTTTCAAGGTCATTTTTAATCTGTGCAATACGTGCATCAAACATGCCATTAAGTGCAGGCATTGCATATTTCAATAAGATAGCAACAAAGATAATGAAGGAAAAAGTATACCACACATGAGTATCTTGCAGATCGATAAAGCTTTCCATAGTGACGTTCCCTTTAAATTATGCGGCTTTGTTTAGTGATTTAACAACAGCCAGCGCGCTCTCATCATCCGCACGAATACCAATGATTTTTTCTGCAGCTTCTGTCGCAATTTCTGCTGCAATCTGACTCATTTCATCCATAGCTTTTTTGCGGGCTTTTGTGATGTTTTTTTCAAGTGCATCAATCTTTTTAATAGCATTATCATTTGCATCAGCAGCATTTTTTTCTGAGCGTATTTTTATATCATCTTCGATTTTTCTAAATAAAGCAGCAGAGTCATCGCGTGCTTTTTTTAGGCTTAGTTCGTATGATTCCTGTACCGAGGCCACTTCTTCTTTTAGACGTTCTGCGGATATAAGGTCATTTTTTATGCGCTCTGCACGTGTTTCAACAGTTTTTGCGATATCCGGCAAAGACTTACGTGCAAAGAAAATATACATAAGTGTAAACACAGCGATCATCCAAAATCCCTGAGATAAAAAGGATGACGGGTCGAGTTGAGGAAGACCGCTTGATGCCTCGTGATGTGCCCCTCCATGAGGCGCAGTATCACCATGAGCAGAGCCAGCAGCAAACGCATGTGATGCACTTACACCTGCTAAAAAGCATATAGCTGAGATTTTTTTGATCATCGATCTTCCTAATAATTTAACGCATTAAAACAGAGCTATATATTAGCCGCCGAAAAGCATAGCTGCACCGATACCGATTGGAATAATACCAAGCGCTTCGATGAAAGCAAGGATAAGGAAGAATTTCTCATCCAACATTTTCTTTGTTTCAGGGTTGCGGGCAATTGCATTATTATATGATGCAAAGTACAGACCCAAACCGAATGCAGCGCCAAGAGCAGGCAATGTTACCAAAGCACCGGCAATAAGTTTCGCAGCTTCTACTTCCATTGTATTTTTCCTTTTAGTAGTTTGTTTAATTTAACCTAATTTTTTGTCGTGGCGATCATACAGATTTAATGATGAAGTTCAACAGTATCTTTCAGATAGACGCACGCCAATATCGCAAATACATATGCCTGAATTCCTGCAACCAGCAATTCGAACATTAAAAATGCAACATCAATTAACACGGGAAAAATCCCGAGTACCGTCCATGCCGCGCCCATACTTGCAGCAGATACTGCAAATCCGATCACAACTTTCAGGA
>CAXBFT010000285.1:0-2744 GCA_963974945.1 uncultured Alphaproteobacteria bacterium | reverse complement strand
GTTATTATTGCGGCATTTTCATCTGTTATATTATTTTTTGATGTTATATTTACCAAAGATTTGGTTGATGGATCTTATACAACATTACTTTCAAGTTGGATTAGCTCGGGTGATTTCAAAGTTTCTTGGTCGCTTCGTATAGATCAACTTGCCGTGGTTATGATGTGCGTTGTTAATATTGTCTCGGCCTGTGTTCACGTTTATTCTATAGGCTATATGAGCCACGATCCGTGCAAGGGTCGTTTCATGGCTTATTTAAGCTTGTTTACATTCGCGATGCTTATGCTGGTGACATCTGATAATTTGCTCCAACTCTTTTTTGGTTGGGAAGGTGTTGGTGTTGCGTCTTACCTTCTAATCGGGTTTTGGAACCATAAGCATTCTGCAAATGCGGCTGCACAAAAGGCATTTATTGTTAATCGCATCGGGGATTTTGGTCTGGCGCTTGGTATTATGGGGATTTTTCTGGTCTTCGGTAGCATTGAATTTACAACAATTTTTGAAAACCCTGCACAATATGCCGATACTGTGATGGATTTCTTTGGCTTTAAGCTTCACGCTTTAACTGTTATATGCTTGCTATTATTTACCGGTGCTGTTGGTAAGTCGGCGCAGCTAGGCTTGCACACATGGCTTCCGGATGCGATGGAGGGGCCTACACCTGTTTCTGCACTTATTCATGCGGCAACAATGGTGACCGCCGGTGTGTTTCTTGTTGCACGTTTTTCACCTGTCTTCGAATTTGCGCCTGCGGCCTTGATGGTTGTAACAATATTTGGTGCAACAACGGCTTTTGTCGCCGCGACAATTGGTTTAACCCAATTTGATATAAAACGCGTTATTGCATATTCCACGATGAGCCAACTTGGCTATATGTTCTTTGCATTGGGCGTATCTGCATATGGGGCAGCTATATTCCACTTGGTTACACATGCCTTCTTTAAAGCATTACTCTTCCTTGGTGCAGGTTCAGTTATTCACGCTATGTCAGATGAACAAGATATGCGTAATATGGGCGGTATCTGGAAGAAAATTCCTATGACATATAGCCTTATGTGGGTTGGATCATTGGCATTGGCTGGTGTTTGGCCATTTGCGGGGTATTATTCAAAAGATATTATTTTAGAATCCGCTTGGGCTGATCACAGTTGGTTTGGTAATTATGCCTATTGGATGGGGATTGCCGCCGCATTTATGACTGCATTTTATAGCTGGCGTCTCATTATTATGACTTTCCACGGTAAACCAAGAGCAAGCGAAAAAGTGATGAGCCATGTTCATGAGTCGCCTGCTATTATGATTTTCCCCCTATTGGTTTTGGCTATCGGTGCGTTATGCGCGGGTAAAGTGCTTTATGGTGGATTTGTTGGCTCTGCGGTTGAACATCATGCGGCTGTTATCTCACATGAAAATATTGAACCTGCTGCTGGTGATGAACATGATGTGGAAGAAAATCATGAAGCAGATGACGCTAAACATGAAAACAATGATTATGAACATGCGTCAGTGGAACACCATGATACAGACCTAAACCTTTGGTCACGTCCTTATTTTTGGCATGATGCACTCTTTGTTTTACCTGAAAATGATACGGTTGAAATGGCTCATGGGGCGCCGTTTTGGGTGAAAAAATTACCACTTTTGGCTGGTGCATTGGGTATTCTTTTTGCTTACATTGTGTATATGGGCGTTCCGGGATTATCAGCAATCATTGTTAGAGTATTTAAGCCTTTACATACCTTATTCTTTAATAAGTGGTGGTTTGATGAACTTTATACAACCGTATTTGTACGTGGAGCATTGGTGATGGGGCGTTTATTTTGGGCAAATGACCGTAATGTGATTGACCGCGTTGGGCCAGATGGTATTGCGGGCTTTGCAAGTCGTTTTGCCAATAGTCTTTCAAAATTCCAAAGTGGCTTTGTTTACCAATACGCGCTTGTGATGATCATTATCCTTATCTCTCTAATTTCATGGTTTGTGTTTAAGGCTGATCCATCATTTTATACTTCACATACTGTTCAAATCTCACAGGAGGTTGCACAATGAACATGCCTCCCATCTTATCTATTATGATTTTTTTACCTTTGATCTGCGCTATTATGGTGGCAATGGTTCGTGGTGGAAAAAACGATCAAGAGCTTGTAGAGAAAAATGTAAAACATTTAGCTTTGTTTAGCTCACTCTTTATCTTGGCCTTTGGTATGTTCATGTATACTTATTATGTGCCTGATATGTCCGGCTTCCAATTTGTTGAAAAATACCAATGGTTCGGTATGAATAGAATTTCTTATCATGTTGGTGTCGATGGTATTTCTGTATTCTTTGTACTGCTTTCTGTCTTTTTGACCCCTATATGTATTTTGGCAAGTTGGAATTCGATAAAAACGCGCGTTAAAGAATATATGATCGCTTTCTTAATTCTTGAAAGCTTTATGATTGGTACATTTGTCGCATTAGATTCTGTTCTATTCTATATCTTCTTCGAAGCCGTACTTATACCAATGTTTCTTATTATTGGTGTTTGGGGTGGACCAAGACGTGTTTATGCATCGTACAAATTTTTCCTTTATACATTGCTTGGCTCAGTATTAATGCTTTTGGCTCTATTAGCACTTTATGTAACAGTGGGTAGCACAGATATTCCAACACTCATTGCAAATCCTGTAGGCTTTGAAATGCAGAAATGGATATGGATTGCCTTCTTCGCAAGTTTTGCAGTGAAAATGCCTATGTGGCCAGTA
>CAXBFT010000284.1:0-2756 GCA_963974945.1 uncultured Alphaproteobacteria bacterium | reverse complement strand
GCGGTCTTAACTCTCGCACTTATTTCAGATGATCGCTTTGATATGGGTGAGCAGCAAGATATGGCGCAGCACATTGCGGATATGCTTTTTAAAGTCGAGGGCGTTAAAAAGATTGATATCCTTGGCGTTCAGCAAGAAAACATCTTTATTGAAACATCTAATGCAAGACTGGCGCAGTTGGGTATATCACCGAATGAGCTTATAACCGCATTGCAAAATCAAAATGTTATTCGTCCGGGAGGTATTATTGATGCCAATGGTCAAAATTTTACCATTCAGCCATCAGGCAATTTTAACAGTGTTGAAGATATTCGTAATGCGCTGATCAGCATTCCCGGTCAGGAAGAAACAATTGCCTTGCGCGATATTGCCAATATCAAACGCGGCATTGTCGACCCGCCCGCTCGCACGGCCTATTTTAATGGCCAGCAAGCGATTGTTTTTGCTATTTCCCAAACCGAAACGTCTGATGTTTTGAAATTCACACCGCGTGTTGAAGAAATGATCGCACATTTGAATGAGAGCATTCCCGCAGGTTACAAGATTCAAAATATTACTCGTCAAGCGGATGTTGTTGAAAACGCAGTCTATGGCGTAAGTTTGAATGTTATCCAAACCCTTACCATTGTTTTGATAGTTGTGATTATATTCTTGGGGCTTCGCACCGGGCTTATTGTTGGATCAATCGTACCGGGCGTCATCCTCATTACACTATCAATCATGAATTTTTTCAATATGCCCTTAGAGCGAATGTCTTTAGCAACTCTGATTATTGCTCTTGGTCTATTGGTTGATAATGGGATCGTAATTGCCGAAGATTTTAAAAAGCGTTTGGAAGAAGGCGAAGATCGTGATGGTGCGCTTAAAAATACAGGCGGAACACTCGCTATTCCGCTTTTAACATCATCTTTAACAACTATTCTTGTGTTCTTGCCCCTGATACTTGCACAGAGCGATTCCGGGGAATACACGCGCTCGATTTCGCTTGTTATTTTGATCTCACTCATGACGTCTTGGGCGTTGTGTCTCACGATTACCCCGTATCTATGTCATAAATTTATCAAGATCAAAAAGAAAGAAGAGCGCAAAGGTATACGCGCTAAAATCCAAGAATTTTTTGATAAGCTTAATCCTATTTATGAAAGCACATTGCACGGAATTATGATGGCAAGACCGCTATTCTTGATCATTATGTTTGCCTTGTTCATGGCCGGGGGCTGGGCAATGGGACTTGTACCTGTCAAATTTTTTCCGGATTCCGACCGCTCACAAGTTCTCATTTATCTTGATATGCCAGCAGGAACATCGATGCGTGAAACAGATGCAACGATGCAGGAGATATTCACGCATTTGGATGATAAAGAGCGTTTCCCGCATATTCAAAAATATGCTGCTTATGGTGGTTTTGGTGGACCACGATTTGTTTTATCTCTCACGCCAATTGATCCGGAAAATTCCAAAGGATTTTTTATGATCAATGTTGGTGAACGAAAACATGCTGAGCCAACGATTAAAGAAATTCGCGCCATGCTGGAAACTGAATTTCCGAATGTCTTTGGCCGCGTTACAAAAATGTTTTTAGGCCCGTCCGATTCATCACTGATTGAAGTGCAAATCAAAGGCCCTGATCAGGATTATATTTACGGTATAGCCAAGCAGATCGAAGGCTTACTTGCCGATATTGAAGGCACGTATGACATCAAAAACGATTGGGAAAACATGGTCACTGAGCTCAAAGTCGAAGTGAACCAGCAAAATGCAAGACGCGCAGGTGTTAGCTCTTTTGATATTGCACAATCTTTAGAGACTTACTTTTCAGGCCGGGTGATCACGGAATTCCGCGAAGGCGATGATATCTTTCCGATTATCTTACGCGCAAAAGATGGGGAGCGTTATGATTTAGATCGCTTGCAAAGTGTAAATGTCTATTCGCAATCACGCGGCATAAATGTGCTGTTGATGCAGGTGGCCAATGTCAATTATGAGACAAGCTTTGCGCGTATCGCGCGTGAAAACTTATTCCGCACGGTAACGGTTGAATCTAAAAACACGATTATGTCGGCTGAAAACATGGTGCCGTTATTAGAGCCAGGTTTAGAAAAAATCCGCCGCACGTTACCGCCAGCTTATGAAATTGAATATGATGGCGTTGTTCAGGAATCAAAAGAATCACAAGCTTCATTAAATGCGAATTTACCGCTATGTTTAGCAATTATCGTAATTTTACTTGTTGGCCAATTTGGATCATTCCGCCGCGCAGGGATTATATTACTCACCGTTCCGCTAATCGTGGTTGGGGCATCAATTGGCCTTTTGGTTATGGGCGCGGATTTTGGCTTTATGGTGATCCTTGGTTTTTATGCTCTAGCTGGGATTATCATCAACAATGCTATTGTTTTAATTGATAGGATTGATATTGAGCGCAATGATTTGTTGAATGAGGATAATGAGAAAGATTTAGATGATAGAGAGAGTAATCTCAAAAACTATGAAGCTGTTGTGAGCGCTTCTGTCAGGCGTTTACGCCCGATTATCATGTCCACCACAACAACGATCTTGGGTCTTATGCCTCTGATCTTATCTGGTGATGCTTTGTTTTATGGATTAGCCAGTGCTATCTCATTCGGTCTTGCCGTTGGAACAATCTTTACGCTTGGGGTTGTGCCCGTGCTTTACACATACTTCTTTAAAATCAAGCCTGTGAAAAAAGAAGAGAATGACACCCAATCTAAGGAGGCTAACTATGCCAATTAAAA
>CAXBFT010000283.1:0-2778 GCA_963974945.1 uncultured Alphaproteobacteria bacterium | reverse complement strand
CGCGGGGGTTATCCATATTAATTTGTTTGCCGACATTATAATGGCCTCTTATTTGGATCATGGTTCTATTTCATATCTTTATTATGCCGATCGATTGAATCAGCTACCCTTGGGCATTGTTGGTATTGCGGTGGGAACGGCGCTTTTGCCGATGTTATCGCGTGCGATGATGAAGGATGATCCAAAGGAAGCGCAAACCCTGTTTAGCCGCGCTTTGGAATATTGTTTGTTGCTTGCGCTGCCTGCGGCGGTGGCTTTGGCAGTTATTCCGCATACGATTATTACGGTCTTATTTGAGCGCGGAGCGTTTACCGCCGCCGATAGTATGATTACGGCGAATGTTTTGAGCGGTTATGCGCTTGGATTGCCTGCTTATATTGTGGTTAAGGTTTTTTCTACGGCGCATTGGGCGCGCGAAGACACGAAAACGCCCGTGCGTATTTCTGTTATTGCAACAATTTTAAACATTGTCCTTAGTCTTATATTCATTCAGTTCTTTGGTGTTATCGGTATTGCCTATGGAACAGGGATTACCGCGTGGTTGCAGGTTGTGCTTCATATGCGCGCTTTAAAAAATCACCCTTCGGCGCATTTTGATCATAAATTTAAGCTAAATTTCCCCAAAATTATCGGATCGGCTTGTGTGATGGGCGGCGGCGTGTATATACTCTCCACGCTTTTAGAAGATATAATTTTCGGCGATGGCCAAGCCCTTAAAATTATGGCGCTTATGATGGTTATCCTCGCCGGATCCCTGCTTTATTTTGCCTGTATCATTGGATCTGGTGCTATAAGATTATCGGATATTAAAAGATATCTAGTGAAACGACCTTAGAAACTAAAAAGAGAATAAGTGCAATGAAACGTATTTTATCAGGCATGCAGCCCACGAGCCAACTTCATTTGGGGAATTATCTGGGCGCGCTTAAAAACTGGGTTTCTTTTCAAGAATCAGGTGATGCGCAATGTTTGTATTGTGTGGTGGATTTGCATGCTATTAC
This sequence comes from uncultured Alphaproteobacteria bacterium, assembly GCA_963974945.1. GTDB lineage: Bacteria > Pseudomonadota > Alphaproteobacteria > Micavibrionales > Micavibrionaceae > UBA1672. The sequence goes on along the minus strand of CAXBFT010000283.1, from coordinate 1,777 downwards.
GATGGATTATGACGCATCAAGGCTTGCCGGGGCATCGCGTGAGATTGCGGCAGCCTATATGGCGGCAGGCATTGACCCAAAGAAATCAACGCTTTTTGTGCAATCGCATGTGCCGGAGCATTCGCAGCTTATGTGGTTATTGGCCACTATGGCGCAAATGGGTAAGTTAGAGCGCATGACACAATTCAAAGACAAGGCGGGTAAGAATAAAGAGCGCGTTGGTTTGGGCTTGTTTGCGTATCCCGTTCTTATGGCGGCGGATATACTTATATATAAGGCAACGCATGTTCCCGTTGGTGAGGATCAAAAACAGCACTTAGAGCTAACACGTGATTTAGCCTCCACCTTTAATACGCGTTATGGCGTTGATTTCTTTCCACAGCCCGATCCCGTGATTACAGGCCCTGCGCCGCGTGTGATGTCTTTACGTGATGGCACGCAGAAAATGAGTAAATCAGCGGATTCGGATATGACGCGTATTAATCTGACCGATGATGCAGATTTAATTGCTAAGAAAATCAGAAAAGCCAAAACTGATGCAGAGCCGTTGCCTGAAACATTAAAGGAATTAGAGGGCCGCCCCGAGGCGATGAATCTGGTCACATTATACGCCGCGCTTTCTGATCAGAGTAAGGATGAGGTCATCGCGCATTTTGCAGGCAAGCAATTCGGACAGTTTAAACCGGAGTTTATTGATCTTGCCGTAGCAAAGCTTGCACCGATTACCGCGAAGATGAATGATTATCTGGCGGATCCGGCGCAAATTGATGCGGCGTTGCGTGATGGTGCGGGGCATGCGCGTGAAATTGCAGCACCTATTTTAGCTGATACGCAGAAGATCATGGGCTTTTTCGCCTGATATTTTCAGGTTATCCCCCTTACATCATATTTTTCATGAACAAGATGTTTGCATTTTGTTAATTAAAATAGCACAATATATCCGCAAGTTAACTTACTGGGATTAGCGTATATCATGCATTCTTTATTAAAATCATTCTTAATGGCTGCGGTTTTGTGTTCTTTTGTCGTTGTTGAGGCAAAAGCAGACGTCTTTTTTGTAGAGGATCAAAATGATCGCTTTACACTTACTTTTCCTGATACATGGAAAAAAACAGAAAATCAAAAGCCTGACGACAAACTAACCGTTTATGCGCAGGGTGAATACAACTTCACATCATGCCGCGTTCGCGTTCGTGAAGATCGTCGTTTTGTTATTTTCTCGAATGAGTATGCAGATGAAATTCAACGCACACAGGTGAGCCAAGATTTCTGGAATAACTATCTTGGTGAATATGATAATGTTGCAATTGAAATATTCAAAGATGATGCCGGTTTAGGGCAGGGATTCGCAAGCATGGTTGAGGCATCTTTCGATACAGCCGAAGGATCTTTGGTGCATAAGCGCGGAATTATGTTTGCTTCTATCTATCATGATCAACTTTATGTCGTTGATTGTTCATCCGAAGAAAGTGTTTATGACGAGATGCGTCCGACATTCTTAGGTATTATAAAGTCTGTTGATTTTACAAAAGTAATCAATGGAAGAACGGAAGGGCATTACAGAAACTTCACAGATGAAGAAGTTGAAATTGAAGGTCCTAATGAGCTTGATAAGTATAAATTATAATTTATCAGCTCTATCATTTATAAATTAAAGATCTTCTGCGTTTTATAAGATAATCGTTTTAGATGTTCTAAGGGTTTGCGCGTGCAAATATACCTGCCTATTGCAGAAATGAGTGTTCCGGTAGAAACTATTTTTCTACTTGGGGCATTT
>CAXBFT010000282.1:0-2786 GCA_963974945.1 uncultured Alphaproteobacteria bacterium | reverse complement strand
ACGAAAGTTATCTACCCTCAATCGCCCTCAATCACCGCATAAACGCCACCAGCGACCTTGAAATCGCAATGCGGGGCGAGGTCATTCTTATGGTTACCCCCGCACAATACATGCGCGGAATCCTTGCAAATGCACAAATATTCACCCGCCCCGAACACAAATTTGTTCTATGCTCCAAAGGAATTGAGCTAAAAAGCGGTAAGATGATGAGCGAGGTCGCTGCAGAAACCCTGCCCGATGGCACACCCATCGCTATTTTGAGCGGACCGAACTTTGCGCATGAAATTGCAGCAGGAAAGCCGGCAGCCACAACACTAGCCTGCCCAGATGAAGACATAGCCACACTCCTGCAAGAAGCCCTCACAAGCACGCATTTCCGCCCCTATATCACCAACGATCTTATTGGCGCACAGGTGGCCGGAGCATTGAAAAACGTGATCGCCATTGCATGCGGCGCGGCAAAGGGCATGGATATGGGCGAAAGCGCACGCGCCTCACTTGTTACACGCGGATTAGCGGAAATAGCACGACTTGGCCACGCCATGGGCGCACAATACGAAACCTTTTTAGGGCTTAGCGGCGTAGGCGATATGATACTGACATGCTCATCCGAAAAGTCCCGTAACTTCTCCCTCGGTTACGAACTAGGATCAGGCAAAAATATAGCCAATATTCTCGCGAGCCGCAGAAACGTTACAGAAGGCGTGCACACTGCAGAGGCCGCGCTTATGCTCGCGAAAAGATATAACGTTGAAATGCCCATCTCTCAGGCTGTGCATAAATGCGTAAATCAGGGAGTAGCGCTTGACGAAGCGATGCACGAAATGTTGAATCGTCCTGTCGGTCATGAATTATAAGGGATAAAAATGAAATACTGGCTTATAAAATCCGAACCCAATACATGGTCATGGGATGATCACGTTAAGAAAAGCGTGGAGCCGTGGGACGGTGTTCGCAATTATCAGGCCAGCAATAACATGAAGGCTATGAAGGTCGGTGACCTGGCCTTCTTTTATCACTCCGTGAAAGAAAAACAGATTGTAGGGATTGTTGAAGTTGTGCGGGAATACTACCCGGACCATACAGATCCAAAGGGACGTTTTGGCATGGTAGACTTCAAAGCTCTGCGCTCTGTAAAGACTCCCATAAAATTGGCCGATATTAAATCCAATTCAGAACTCGGGGGCATGGCGCTGGTACGTCAATCCCGCCTATCCGTCTGTCCTGTCAATAAAGACGAGTGGGATATTATACTTAAAATGGCCAATAACAGCTAGACCATTGAATTGCAGGGAATTTACATATGGGTGAAACACATAAACCATCAAGCGAAACATTAAAACGCGCAAGGATATCCAAAAAAGATTACGATGCCATATATAAGGAATCTGTCGAGACTCCTGATATTTTCTGGGGCAAGATGGCCGATCGCATCGACTGGATCAAAAAACCAACAAAGATTAAAAATACGTCATATACCTCCCCCGTTTCCATCAAGTGGTATGAGGACGGAGTACTCAATGCATGCTACAACTGTATCGACCGCCACCTACCGGAAAAAATAACATCCACGGCTCTAATTTTCGAAGGGAATAATCCAGAAGAATCACAAAAGATAAGCTATGGCGAGCTAAAAGAAGACGTTTGCAAATTAGCCAACGCCCTAAAAGAACGTGGCGTTAAAAAAGGGGATCGCGTTATCATATACATGCCGATGGTGAGCGAAGCTGTCTATGCCATGCTAGCCTGCGCACGTATCGGCGCAGTACATTCCGTGGTCTTTGGTGGATTTTCCTCTGAAAGCTTAAAAAACCGTATTCTTGATTGTGGCGCAAAAATAGTTATTACCGCTGATGAAGGCTATCGCGGCGACAAAATCATCCCCTTAAAAGCCAATGTCGATCATGCCGTAAAATCATGCATGAACGTTAAAACAGTGCTCGTCTTACGCCGCACCGGCGGAGATGTTGCGTGGGATAAAACGCGCGATATATGGTGGCATGATATTATTGACGTACAAAGCGCAGACTGTCCCTGTGAACCCATGGCCGCAGAAGACCCACTCTTCATTCTCTATACCTCCGGCTCAACCGGTAAACCCAAAGGCGTTGTACATACAACAGGCGGGTATATGGTTTACACCAACCTCACCTTTGAAACAGTGTTTGATTACCACGCAGGCGAGGTTTATTGGTGCACTGCCGATGTTGGCTGGATCACAGGGCATAGTTATATTGTGTATGGACCACTTTCGCATGGCGCTATATCATTGGTGTTTGAAGGCATACCAACCTACCCTGATGCATCGCGTTTCTGGCAAATAGTTGATAAACATCGCGTAAATATATTCTACACGGCCCCAACCGCTATCCGTTCACTACTAGGCGCTGGAGATGATTTTGCAGCCAAAAGCAGCCGAAAAACTTTGCGCATATTAGGGACCGTTGGCGAACCCATAAACAAAGAAGCATGGGAATGGTATTACGAAACAATCGGCAGCGGACGATGCCCGATTATTGATACATGGTGGCAGACCGAAACCGGCGGACACATGCTCACCCCGCTTGCGAGTTTCGATCTCAAACCCGGCTCTGCGACACTCCCCTTCTTTGGCATTAAACCTGTTTTACTGAATGCGCAAGGACAAGAACAAAAAGGCGAGGCCGAAGGAGCATTATGTATTAAAGACTCTTGGCCCGGTCAAATGCGCGGCATCTACAAAGACCCCGAACGCTTTGAGAGCGCCTATTTCTCAGACTTCAAAGGATATTACTTTACCGGCGATG
>CAXBFT010000281.1:0-2790 GCA_963974945.1 uncultured Alphaproteobacteria bacterium | reverse complement strand
AGCGGAAAGCTATCATATGAAACTGATGCCAATGGCCGTCGTGTAATTGATGTATCAGAATTAGAGCGCGTCTTTGGAATACAAAAACAATCACAACCAACAGAACAAGCGCAAGCAGCACCGATTGTTACCGCAAGTGTTGAAAAAGCCGTCGCCGAAGAAAATATGCGCATGCAAATTAAAATGTTGGAGCTGCAACTTCAAACAGCAAACGAACACATTGATGAGTTGAAAGACCAACGCGATAAATGGGAAAAGCAAGCATCACAAGTTCTCATCACAAGCCAATATTCTCAGAAACAGGCCGAAGAGCTTCGCGCACAAATCAAAGACCGCGAAGAACGCGCACGTCAGCGCCGCTTGCAAAATGCGAAAATTCAAAATGCTCAAAATAGCGGAATAAACAAACTCTCCAAAAAACCAATGCCGTTAAGTGAGAATGCAAAAAATCTGACGGAAAAAATGAAGGACTTCAAAGCAGAAAATGAGAACACTTCAGAAACAACCCCTTCAGTCTTCCGTTTTTGGAAAAAATCTCGTGGCTAAAGGCCTTTTGATTTTGGATAAAAAAATACCAGAAAAACTTCTCTGGTATTTTTTTTATCTAAAATGATAGTATAATAGTATAAAATTAAACATTGAGAGATGCCATATGCGCTACATGCTTTATATTCTAACATTACTATGTTTATTGTACCTGCCTGTTACAGGCTATGCACAAGAAGATACAGCGCAACCTTCCGCAGAGGCATCGAGCGAAAAAGAAAAGACGCTCTATTCAAGCGCAACAGACGCTCAAATCCAAGAGGCTCAGCAATTTTATACAAAATGCTCCGGCAATGAAACCGTGAGCGCTAAAAGAGATTGCAAATGTGCGGCAACTGAATATTTACAAACGCGCATAGAATTAGGCGATACAGCAAGCACCAATGACATCATGAATAAAATTGTAAATTTATGCCTAAAAGATGGTGCACGCGTAATAAACGAATCCGATTCTTCTACTGCCTCTAAGGCAACAGACAAACAAATAGCAGAAGCTGATGCGGTTTATAAGGAATGCAAAAATGATATGCGCATGAACCTTAACTATGAGTGCGAATGTTTTGCGGCCACATTTTTGAACGAACGCGTAAAAGTAGGCCCCATAAGACCAAAGAGCTTGATCTATTCAGATATCAGTGGCACATGCAAAAATATCGTTAATATGACAGGGAATAAATACTCAGAATGCATGGAAGGCCCTATGATCATTAGCTTAGGCAATATAGAAAGAAAAGATTTCTGTGAATGCTATGCGAGAACATGGGCAAGAAGTTTTGAGGCCGTACCTAGTGGTATGCTATATGCCTATGAACAATCCATAGCGTCCAACGCATTATTCGCATGCAAAAACCCAAAGGCATATCAATAAAACGCCATTAAAGCTGCTTTGCGATATGCAAATGGGATAATGCCAAAGGCAGGATATTGTGTTTATAGAACGAATCCAAATCTGAAATACTCTGATGATTTGCAGCAATATAATCGGGGTGGTGTAACGCAGCCCGCGCAACAAAAGCGCCCCCCAGAATAAAACCATAGGCGCGTAAATAAGGCGTAGAAACCCATGATATATCATCAATTTTCTTATCTTTGCCAAGCACAAGGATACGGTGCGTTATATCATGCAACGCCGTTAAATACGTATCATCAACAAAACTACTCATCTCCTCCATAAGGCTCTTGGCTGCCCCTCCACCATCACGCAAAATCTTTCTAAACACAAGATCCGCGGATTGGATACCATTTGTACCTTCATAAATAGGCAGGATTCGCGCATCGCGATAATATTGTGCAGCGCCTGTTTCTTCAATAAAACCCATACCGCCATAAACCTGCACCCCTGTTGATGCCACAGACACAGCCATATCAGTACACCAAGACTTTACAATCGGCGTAAGAATTCCTGCGCGCGCGCGATGCCCCTCATCGCCTTGCTCCGCTTTATCCAATGACAAAGCCGCGCTATAGGTCATGAAGCGCCCCGCCGTGACCTGTGCCGACATTTCCATCAACATACGGCGTACATCCGGATGATGGTCTATACTAACCCGTGCGCCCTCGGCCTTACCCTGCACACGCTCCGATGCATAACGCCACGCCCCCTGACACGCACGATCCGCCAGAGCCACCCCCTGCAATCCAACCGATAACCGCGCATTATTCATCATCGTAAACATATATTTCAGGCCCGTATTCTCCTGCCCGACCAAATACCCATCCGCGCGGTCAAAATCCATCGTACAGGTCGGCGATCCATGTATCCCAAGCTTATGCTCTAACCCGATACAATTTACCGTATTACGCGTGCCATCATCCAAAAATTTAGGCACAATAAACAATGAAATACCGCCAACATCGTCAGGAGCATCAGGCGTTCTGGCTAAAACCAAATGAATGATATTCTCCGCCATATCATGATCGCCATAAGTAATGAATATTTTCTGCCCGGATATTTTATAATGCCCCCCCGCTACCGGTTCGGCCTTACTACGGATGAGCCCCAAATCTGATCCCGCCTGTGGCTCCGTTAGATTCATCGTCCCCGTCCATTCACCGGAGATTAACTTTGGTAATAAGTGATCCTTTTGCGCCTGCGATCCATGAGCAAGTATAGCCTCCACCGCGCCCTGATTAAGCAAGGGACAAAGCCCAAAGGACATATTTGCCCCCTGCCACATCTCTTGTATAGGAAAGGCCAAGGCCCAAGGCAAACCTTGCCCACCATATTCAGGATCAAACGGAACA
>CAXBFT010000280.1:0-2801 GCA_963974945.1 uncultured Alphaproteobacteria bacterium | reverse complement strand
AATATAGCGATTTTTTACAAAGCCTTCGCGGAACTTTACGCCCATGACATTGGCAAGCTCCATAGCACTTGGACGACTTGATTCGGGAATAGGGATAACCACATCGATCCCATGGTCGGGGCGCTCTGCCATGATTTTATGTGCAAGATATTCACCCATGCGCAGGCGTGCCTTATAGACCGAACTGCCGTCGATTATTGAATCAGGGCGGGCAAAATAAACATATTCAAAGATGCAGGAGCTATGCGGGCGTGTGCCGTCGCATATGCGGCTATGAAAATTCCCATCCTGATCGATATAAATCACCTCACCGGGTTTTACATCACGTATAGTTTTAAATCCCAAAGCGTCTAAAGCAACGCTTTCTGATGCCATCATATATTCTTTTTTGCCGTTGGTGTGAATGCGCTCTCCATAAATAAGGGGGCGAATGCCGTTCGGGTCACGAAAACCAATCATGCCATATCCGGAAATCATAGCGACCACGGCATATGCACCACGGCAACGGGAAAAAAGGCGTGTTGTGGCGGTGAAAACATCATCTGCGTTGAGTGTTAATTTTTTTAGGGATTGTAGTTCATGCGCAAATACATTTAACAATACCTCTGAGTCTGAATTGGTGTTGACGTGGCGTAAATCGGATTTAAAAATATCTTCCGTTAATTCCGCTTGATTGGTTAAATTACCATTATGTGCCAAGACAATGCCGTAAGGAGAGTTAACATAGAAAGGCTGGCTCTCTGCGCCGCTAGATGTGCCTGCCGTGGGATAGCGCACATGGCCGATGCCGGATATGCCACGCAAATAGGTCATGTGATCGAGCGTAAAAATATCGCGTACCATGCCATTGGCCTTACGCAGGAAAAAGCGCCCGTTTTCTTCGGTTACAATCCCCGCGGCATCTTGTCCGCGATGTTGTAAGATGCTCAACGCATCATATAGCTCTTGGTTAACAGCGCTTTGGGCATGTATTCCGACAATTCCGCACATATGAACCATACTTTCTTTATCAAATTAGGAAGACATAACATATTGATATTGACCTGGATTTTCAAGCATAAATCCAAGTTCCTATACAAAAGAGCCAATATTTCAAATATGGCTCTTTGTTTTATAGATATTTTGATAGAAAAAAATTAAGCAGCTTTTTTCTTTGCTGTTGTTTTTTCCTCGGTAACAGATGAAATCATCTCTATTGTGCGGGTCGGGAATGGGATGGATAGACCATCTTTATCCAATGACTCTTTTACGGCTTTGGTCGTATCAATTTTAAGCGCCCAGAAATCCGGGCTGTTGCACCACACGCGCAATGTAATATCAACCGAAGATTCGCCAAGGTTGGTCACCATTGTTTGTGGTTCTTTGCCCTCTAAATTGGTTAGGATGCGTTCTTCTTTCGCGATAGTTTTTTGAATTGATTTAAAGGCTTTGTTGATATCATCACCATAACTAACACCGAAAACCATATCCAAACGACGTATAGGGTTGCGTGAGAAATTTTGAATATCCGTATTCCAAAGTTTACTGTTTGGTACAAAGATATAGATGTTATCCGGAGCTGCCATTTCTGTTGCAAACAGGCCTAGTGATTTCACGGTACCGATGACACCACCTGATGAAATTGTATCACCAACATTAAACGGGCGAAGGATCAGGAGCATAACGCCCGCGGCAACATTACTAAGTGTGCCTTGTAAGGCAAGACCAATCGCAAGGCCGGCGGCACCTAGAACGGCGAGTAAGCTTGCTGTTTGAACACCAAATTGTGAAAGAACCATGACCAAAGATAAGGCCATTACCGCATATTTAGCCGCGCCACCGAGAAAGCTTTTTAATGTGCCATCAAGCTTTCTGATTTTATGTATAGCGTTATTGACTTGGTTTCCTAAAACCCACCCTGCGATGATAATAAAGGCGGCAATGACAACATTTGTTGCAACGGTAATGAACGTGGCATCCATTGGAAGGTTCTCCTTAAATATTTTATAAAATGATTATGCGTTCAGTTTTATACGAGTTTATGAAATTGTTCAAGGTTATGTAGTCGCCATGAAGGCTCTGTTATTATTTGTATGACAAGGGCATAATTAGGTCATATTTAAACGCTATAATTGAATGAGGGATATATTGTGATGGGAGCCTGGTTATGTTTACAAAGCAAGAGTGGAAACAAAATCTTTTAGGGTGTCTGGAAATATTTTTATTTATGCCAAACGGTGTAGAGAGATTTTCTAATACGCGCGGCGATGCCATTAAATCATTTATAATCCCTTTGGCTCTATTACCTATTGTGATGGCGGTCATGGTTGCAATGTCTGCAGGTTTTTCCATTACAACACTTTTATCTTTGCATCTTATTCGAATGATTGTGACCATCGCCCTGTTCTTGAGCGTTGTGTATTTCCTAAGCAAGCAATTTGAGCGCAATCAATATTTCCATCGTTTTTTAATCGTTTCTAATTGGAGTAATATTCCCGGAATGATTATGACATTGCCGATTTTGGCCGCCCTCATTTTTGGATATGATATGGCCGAGCTGGAGAGCTACGCAATTTTTATTACAATTGTTGGTTATGTGTATTCGGCTTTTATTATTACGCATTGTTTTCGTTTGCCATGGGAAATGGGCGGTTTTATTGCTATTGTCGGGCTTGCGATTGATCAGAATTTATTAGATTTAACAGTGTATGTGCGTGATATGGTTGCGGTGGTATAGATAAAATATTACTTATCGCGGTAAGACGACATTGTAATAATAGTATGTGCCATCGGTTGCTTGAATACAAAGGGTGCGCGCAGAT
>CAXBFT010000279.1:0-2814 GCA_963974945.1 uncultured Alphaproteobacteria bacterium | reverse complement strand
ACATTAGGCCGCAATGGTGCAGCAATTTGTCTTCTTCTCACTGATCAGGCGCAGCAAAGAGAGCACAAACCCGTTCAAAAGACCGGTGCGTACTTCAATGCGATGATCACCAGAGCCAAAGAGGGTGAGCTTCACTTGCATAACTCGATATTTGGAATATTGAAGAAGGAATATGGTGAGCCTGATCTTGCAGTTGGTTCCAATTAGGTTCTTTTTTATTGACGCAACAGTTCCAAATAGGTACTATTTTATATGATTACAGTCACGGAAACATCTTGGTTTATTAAAAGAGCGGATAAGCTTTTACCCAAGGAAGAGAAGAAGGGGCTTATTGATTATATTGCTTCTCATCCTGAAGCGGGCGATGTGATTGCAAATACAGGCGGCGTTCGTAAATTACGTTATGCTCGTAAAGGGCAAGGTAAAAGCGGCTCTTTTAGAGTTGTCTATTATTACTACAATACGAAAAACCCTGTGTTTTTGTTTGATATATTTGGAAAGAATGAGAAATCGAATATTTCAGAGACAGAAAAAAATGAGTTGTATAAGATTATTCAAGAGTTAAAGAAGGGATTAAAGTCATGACAAAAGCAGGAGAAGGCATATTACGTGGTGCGCAGGATGCTTTGGAGTATGTGCGTGGTGATACAAGCAAAGGCCGTGCCCATACGATTATTAATTCTACAGTCGATGTTAAAGCTATTCGGGCGAAGATTGGCCTCACTCAGGAAAAATTTGCTGAGACATATGGTTTGTCACTTTCTACATTAAAGAAGTGGGAAGCTAAGATTTCTGAGCCTGAAGGCGCGGCTAAAGCTTATTTAACAGTGATTGCGCAAAGACCTAACGTTGTTAGAAAAGCGCTGCAAACCAGCTTTTCTTAAGAGAAGGACAGTAAAAATTGTTATTACCTGGTGCGCTGTATATTATAAATAAGAAATCTGAGGAAACCGTTATGCCTGATAATGATTTGAATGAAGATAAGTATATAGAAGGTCAGCTCGAAGCGTTGGACGGGGAGCGCGCGGCCATTCAAGAGCAATATGATGCAGGTAATCTCACTGAAAAAGATTACAAAGTTCTTCTGGCCAAGAATGAATATCTGGTTGCTCAGATCAAAGAGCGCAATCAACAAAGCCAGGACAAGTCACGCGAGCAGGTGTTTGAGCGTAAACGTGATCGGTTTAATGATTAAGGGGTAGGGGTGTATGGCGCAAAACAAGGCTGCGGCGCAGCGTAAGGTTGGATTTACCGCGCGTCTTTACTATGCTGTTTGTGGCTTTATAGCTCTTCTCTGGTTTTTTGGAATCTCACTTGAACATATCGCTGATGTAATGAACGACGCGGGGCGCGGACGTAAGGATTTACAAGCCTTTTTCTTAACGCTGGCCGGGCTGAGTGGAACGTGGTTTGCCTTAACGGGCAGTAAATACAGCATTATCAAAACGCCTAAATACCTTCCTAAGTTAGACGTGCTTACATTTGTGTTATTGGGCTTGTACTTCTTATCTACAAATGGCTTTGATCTGGATTTAAAAGATATTAGCCGAAAATCTGACATCCCGCAGCTTATCCTGGTTCTTCTCCCGTTTGTATTTTTTGCATTTATTTTGCATCTTTGCCGTCGTTTTAATTTTCGTTGGAAGAAAATTCCTTCCGTTGTGCGCGCGAGCGCTCTTTCCTTATGTTTTCTTTTAACGCCATTCGGGGATTTAAGTCGTGATTTCAATACCGTTGGTGAAGCGTTTTTATCGATAGGTGTGCCGCTGCTGATTTTTACCATTCCTGTATATTACCGCCTTGGCCTTGAATACGTCAAAGAGCATCCTGAATATCGTAAGATCTTTATCTTCGGGCGAGGAGGGGCTGCACGTTGGGGCGGTCTATACTCATTTATAAAATATGACTTCAGTGATTTTATGAGAGGAAAAGAGCGCAAGGATGCACCGCTATATTGCGGCAAAACTCTTTGGTATGATGATATGAAGCTTAATGGCCGTCATATTGGTTTGGACAGCGATTCCATGATGCTGACTGTTGCAGCGATGGGCGGGGGTAAATCTCTTTATGCGGCTTGGAATACATTATTGTCATGGCCGGGCGGTGCATTTGTGCTTGATCCTAAAGGCGAGCATGCACAGAGAACAATAGAAAAGCGCTCTAAGATTGCCGCTTCTCACGTTATTGATCCGTGGGGTGATGTGCCGCATTTGTATGAAGATCAAGGGCAGGGAGCAAGTTTTAATCCATTAGAGGAAATCGATATAGAAAGCCCAAATGCCAAAGACGATATATTCCAGATCGTTGAAAGCTGCATCATGCAAGAGGCAGATGAGAATGCAAACTCGAAGCACTTTAGAGAGAACGCCCAGAAGATCATGACGGGGGTTATTGCGCATGTGTTGAGTGAATTTCCCAAAGAGAACCATAATCTACCCGGTATCTATGACATTATTTTAACGGGTGCGCCCGATGGCGTTGCCAGTGACCCGAAAGAATTTGATCTGTTGGTTGATCGTATGGCGGTGAATGATGCGATGGGACGCGCGCCTATGGATGCAGCGAAGGTGCTAAAAGAAGCAGGAGAGAATGAGCGGGGCGGGTTCATTACGACATTGGCCACGGGTCTGAGTTGGGTCAATACGCCTGTATTGCGTCCTGTATTGATGAAGTCATCGTTTAAGATGCGTGATATTAAGTTGAACCGAGAAACTGTTTATCTTGTCATTCCGTTTGAGCATATGAAGAACCATAGTAGGTTTCTTAGAACTGTGGTGAGTTTGGGACTTATGTCGTGCCGCGTTCATGCAGATC
>CAXBFT010000278.1:0-2815 GCA_963974945.1 uncultured Alphaproteobacteria bacterium | reverse complement strand
CCGCCTTTGATCTACCTTGTCGTCATATATTACTTGGGATTATGCCGTATTATCGTACAGAATTTGATAGGAAGGATTCTGACCTTGCACAAATATCTCGTAAAATGATGGAGCTTGCTCGATGCATGCTTTTAAAGTCCATTGCTTTTCCGCCTATTGCATCAGGTAAGGATTTCTTTCCAAAGCCTAGAGCCGCGCGTTTAATAGTCCAAGGCATAACAGATCGTATGGAAGAAACTATTGAGGATGTCAGGATTGTTTGTGACACCCCTGAAATGGCCGATATTTTTGCACGAAAATTAGAAGTTTTCGGTTGGAAAGGCTAAACTTCCGGGGCTTGTAGTTCAATATTAGCTTGGGGCGTTTCTTTTTGCGGTACCCTATCTATAAGAAACTCTGTTAAAAAATCTGAGATTACTTTTGGATCAAGTTTAGCCTTAAAGCGTTTTTCAATTTCAGGGTTTTTAAGTTTTGATGCATATTTATCTGCAGAATCAAGAAAGTCAGATATAATATCTTGCATGATATGGGCATAAGCAGGATCCATAGTTTCATACGCATTGTCTAGAATTCTGCGTTTATCAATATATGCGACGGCTTCATATAAATATTGAGGATCTGCCTCTTTTTCAGCACGGAGTTCATTGGCCATGCTACCTATGCGCTTAATGGCACCAATTAGTCTAAAGTTTTCTGAATATTCCATTATTTCAGACTGGTTAATAGAAAGAGAATTAAAGTACTCAATATCTTCTACTACATAGCTATTTTCATTATCTTTATATTCTTTCTTAATATCATCAATGGCAACAAATCCTGCAATTATGTCTACAATGACGGCTATAGCAGGTGAAATTGCGGATGAACCAGGTGTTTTAGTCAAATCAATATCAGATTGAAAATCTGAATCAATAATGTCGTGCATCTGTGTTGTCACATGTCCATTGATATGTTGTGTATGCACAAGAGAAGAAGAACTTAAATACAACGCGCCTAAGGCTCTTAACGCATGCTCTTCTGCATTAATATCAGCCCCCAAAGCTTTTTGATGATTGCGCCAATCATCAATGATTCTTGCTTTCATTATATCAGCTTCTGATTCATTTATATTAGATTGATCAGAAATCGACGAATCAATTGATACGCAAGAATAGTCTTGATTATCATTTTTATGTTTGTAATAGGCATGTGAAAATTCATGCGCAATATCTGCAAAGGCACTATCTTCAGCTGTTCTTTCTATATGTTCTAAATACTTAAATGGAAGCCCGGAAATCCCTTGAGAGTGTATTTCTACGCTTTGTAGTTTGGGCGGCATTGTTATAATGGCGAAATTAAATTCGGGTGAACCAGGGAATATTCCATCAAAAGTTATAGCTGCTGCCACTTCTGCTGTTGCGGTATTAGCCGCACTTGCGATAAGGAACATTGTTTCGTTAGGGGCATTATATACAGCTTCCTTGAGAATATTATTTTTAAATAAAGATGTTTCAGAACCGGAAAGATTCTTAAGCACAGAATATAAGCTATCTGTTACAGCTTCCATTTTTTGAAATGCAGCAACAGATTCAATAGTTGGAGCAATTGTTATACCGTCACATGATGATCTTATTGCAATATCTTCTTTTTCTTCTTCTGTGAAATCTACACCCAGATCATTTGATGTGATAATAAGCGTCGACATCCCGGGGAGGTATTGATTTACAATCTCCGAATATTTTCCATATAGATTTCTTGTGTCATCTGTCATGTATGATACAGATGGCAAAGCACTTTGTAACGTAACAACATCATTGGTTTGATCATAATTTTCTTCTGCTGATATTGCACTTACAGGCATGCTTGTCATGATCGTGGAAATTGATGCTGCTGCGATAAAGTTACGCAAGGAAGATGTTTTTTGTTCGTTCATTTTTATATTTACCCATATATATTTAAAATGCCGCCCACATTTCTGCTGGCGACATTATATTTATGGTAAATTATTGTCAAGTTATTAAGCGGCCAAATCAGCAAGCTTAACAGCAGGACGTGGTCCGATATGGGATATAACTTCTGCCGCCGCAATCGCGCCAAGCTTTCCGCATTCTTCCAATGTTTTGCCTTCGGTAAATCCATATAGGAAACCTGCTGCGAATTGGTCGCCTGCGCCTGTTGTGTCAATAACATGATCAACAGGAACTGCGTCAATCTTAATGCTCTTACCTTTAGATATAATTACGGCACCTTTTTCGCTGCGAGTAATTGCAGCGATTTCTACATGCTTGCTGATCGCACTTACGGCATCATCAAAGTTTTCCTGCATAAAGAGGGATTTTAATTCATCCTCATTTGCAAACAAGATATCCACATGGTTTTCCACAAGCTTAAGAAAATCACTGCGGTGGCGATCAACACAGAAAGGATCAGAAAGGGTCAAAGCAATACGGTGCCCCGCTTCATGTGCCTTTTCTGCGGCAGTAATAAAAGCTTGTTTTGCTTGTTCACGGTCGAAAAGATAGCCTTCAAGATACGTTATTTTTGATGCAGAAATTAAATCAGCATCAATATCAGCAGGGCTAAGCTCTACACTTGCACCCAAGAATGTGTTCATTGTGCGTTGTGCATCCGGTGTAACCAAAATCATGCAACGCCCTGTTGATGCACCAAGTGCAAGAGGGGTCGTTTCAAAATTCACGCCAAGTGATTGAATATCTTTTTTATAAGTATTGCCCAATTCGTCATCGGCAACTTTACCAATAAACGCACCTTTACCACCAAATGAGGCATAACCGGCCATTGTATTTGCAGCAGAACCACCGGATGTTTCAAGGCC
>CAXBFT010000277.1:0-2818 GCA_963974945.1 uncultured Alphaproteobacteria bacterium | reverse complement strand
AACAACTGCGAACATTACGAACTTACGACTGGATTAAAAAATGGGGGTTGACCACTATGATGAGTATTGTTGAACAATTCATTTATAGAAACTTAATTCTGACAGATAGGACAACTGCGCTAAAAGAAAAAGTTCCGCCAAGACCACAGCGAAAAAAACAATAATAGAATTGTTTTCTAAGCTAAAACGATAGTTAAGACGAAAGGCAAGCTGTGTGTTGTACTACAACACGCTTGGAAAGGGAGATGCTGCGCTCTCCCGTTTCATCCCTCTCGCTGATGGTTTTTAAAAATCTTACAAAGATGTAATCTTCAGGTAAGCCTGAGAATAGACATCTACGCTATTATAGTCACATGTATAAAAATATCGTCATATTTGGAGAAAATGGAGCAATCGGTGGTGCGTTATGTGATCATTACGCACAGAATAAAGACAATCATATTTTTGCTGTCTCACGATCTGCAACCTCGCAAGCTTCAAAAAATAGAGAGCATTTACAGATAGATTTTAATGATGAGGAGAGCATACAAAAATGTTGCTCGATTATATTTAAAAAGTCACCGCCGGACACTATTATTGTAACGAACGGCGCTTTGCACATCGGTGAACAACTTCCGGAAAAGTCATTAAAGGATATTTCCAGAGGGTATATGGTCTCTATATTTGATATTAATGTCATCATACCCGCTTTAGTTATGAAACATATCTTGCCCATGATGCCGCGCGATCATTCGTTTAAATTCGCTGCGTTATCCGCGCGTGTGGGCAGTATTTCTGATAATCAGCTTGGCGGGTGGTATTCATATCGGGCCTCCAAAAGCGCGCTGAATATGATGATTAAAACGGCAAGCATTGAATGCACACGTCGCAACCCAAAATCTGTTATCGTTGGGTTGCATCCGGGAACTGTAAGCAGCGATCTATCCGCCCCGTTTCAAAAAAATGTGGCAAAAGATAAGCTGTTTACACCGCAACAATCGGCGCAACATTTAGCCGAAGTTGTAAATGATTTAATCCCTGAGGATACAGGCAATGTTTTTGCATGGGATGGACAACGCATAGAGCCATAGAGATGAAAAAAATATTATTAACCACATTAGTTGGGAGCGCATTATTTATGAGCGGGTGCATTGGCGCAGGAAAAATATCCACCATAAAATATAATGGCGCAGGGCAATTTCCATCACTCACGGGGATAGACTTACACGGGCAAGAGCGTGAAATCCCCAAGAGCTTTAGCGGCGAACTTAACATTGTGGCGGTTGCCTTCCAAAGGCAACAACAAAAAGATGTTGATACATGGATACCCAAGATAGATACGCTTATTGAAGGCTCAGACGCCCTTAAATTTTATGAAATCCCCGTCATATATGAAGTCAACATGGCAAATCGCATGTTCATCAATAATGGTATGCGCGCAGGTATAGAAGATGATAAGGCGCGCAGTCGAACAATTACGGTGTACACATCACGCGAAGATTTTATAAAATTCATGTCAATGGAGGAAGATGATATTTACATTTTACTTTTAAATAAAGACGGTGAGATATTGTGGCGTCATAAAGGCGCCTATGACGCAGATGCATTTAAAGACCTTAACGACGTAATCAAGGATATTCAAAGATGAAAAAGAGATATTTTATAATCATGTTCCTCATGGCTTCATTCACAGGAAATCCAACATCTACACACGCAGAAACTAAAATGGAACGTTCTATGCCTGCTATGCCTAATGCCCATCAATATTCATTTACATCAATAGATGGAAAAAATTTGAACCTTAATGATTATGCAGAAAAAGTCATTCTAGTTGTAAATACAGCATCAAAATGCGGATTTACAGGGCAATATAAAGACCTTCAAACATTGTATAATACATATAAGGATCAGGGCCTTGTTGTATTGGGTGTGCCATCCGGTGATTTTGCAGGGCAAGAGTTTGAAGCGGAAAATGAAGTCAAAAAATTCACAGAGGAAAATTTTAATATTACCTTCCCACTAACAGGTATAACGCATGTCAAAGGCAAAAACGCACATCCATTTTATAAATGGGCTAGTGAAAATGGCGGTTTCTTGAGTGGTCCTAAATGGAATTTTCACAAATATCTGATTGATGCAAATGGAGGCTATGTTACCTCCTTCGGAAGCACAACATCACCAACTTCAACGTCTGTAGTGACGGCAATAGAAACGGCGCTTTCTAAAATTACGAAAGAATAAATCAGGTTTTAAATTTAGAGCAGATCATGAATTTAATAGCATTGGGAAGAATGGAAATGATTTTCAAGCTTTGTGTTAGTTTTTTTGGGAAGTGAATTTCAAACTTTTTAGAGAGAAGCCCCTTTTCAATTTCACGAGCGGCCTCTTCCGCGCTAATGATAAATGGCATTTCGAAATTGTTTTTTTCGGTCAATGGAGTCTCTACAAAGCCCGGGCAAATCATTTTTATATCAATATGATCTTGCGCCTCCAGATACAGGCTTTGCATAAAATTAATGAGGCCGGCTTTGCTCGCGCTATAGGGCTGGCCATTGGGTAAACCCACATAACCAGCAACACTGGCGCAGGCCACTATTTGTGCTTTGCTTTGCGACCTTACTGCCTTAATGGCGCATTGTGTGAAATAGATAACACCTGTTAAATTGACATCAATTATATTTCGGATATCTTCTTCTTTCATATCTAAAATAGGTTTTGGTTCGTATATGCCTGCCATACATATAATACGATCTATTTGGCTATGAAGGGTTTTGGTATGATCTATAGCATGTTTGACTTGCTCAAAGTCTGAAATATCAAATGCTATAACCGTATGCTC
>CAXBFT010000276.1:0-2826 GCA_963974945.1 uncultured Alphaproteobacteria bacterium | reverse complement strand
TTTTCAAATCCACCAACTTCCTTGCTTTTTTCAGGCTCGGGAGATTTTTTTTCGTTGCTATCGGTATCAGCGCTTGGTTTTTTACTGTTCATACCTGATAATAGGATAAACAAGAGTGTTCAAGCAATGACTTTATCAAATAACGACCAAAAAAATGACGACCAAGAAACCATTTTACTCGCGCGCCAATGTGTTTTGGATATGCTTTCAAATATATTAGATCGCAGATGTGCGTTGGATATTACTTTGGATTCCAATAATGTTTTTGCATCTTTGGACGCACGCGATCGGGGTTTTGCGCGCATGTTGTTGACAACCACATTACGGCATTTAGGGCAGATTGATGATTTAATCACTTTTGCGCAGGATCGCCCCGATAGTTTGAAAACACCTGTAATACGTAATATCCTTCGCCTTGGTGTGACGCAGCTTTTCTTTATGGATGTGCCGGATCATGCCAGTGTTGATACGTCTGTACGTCTTGCCGATGTCGTCGGGATGAGCGGGCATAAGGGATTTGTGAATGGTGTTTTACGCAAGTTAAGCCGTGAAGGGTCGCGCCGCATACAAAAGCAGGATGCAGGGCGCCTTAACACCCCCGAATGGTTATTAAAGATATGGATTGCCGATTATGGCATGAATGTTGCTGCGCAAATTGCGCAAAGCCATCTCTGCGAAGCGCCGCTTGATATTACAATAAAGAATAAGCAGGAGCTTGATTATTGGGCGGAGGCTCTACAGGCTCTTCCCCTTAAAACAGGCAGTCTGCGCCGTATGAAGGGCGGAAGTGTACGTGAGCTTGAAGGTTTTGATAAGGGGCAATGGTGGGTACAAGATGCCGCCGCCGCTATTCCTGCGACATTGTTTGGTGATATTGACGGGCGCGAAGTGTTTGATTTATGCGCCGCCCCGGGGGGGAAGACCTTACAATTGGCCTCAATGGGTGCAAAAGTAACGGCCATTGATCGCTCTGCTAAACGTTTAAAACGACTGGAAGAAAATCTGGAGCGCATGGATTTAGCGCATCATGTAAAAATTGAAGTTGCAGATGCCGCGGAATGGAATCCGATCGAAGCGCCGCGCTATTTATTACTGGATGCGCCATGTTCGGCAACGGGAACAATTCGCCGTCATCCCGATAACCCATATTTAAAATCGCCAAAAGATATTGAGGGCCTGCGCACGATACAAGAGCGCTTGCTCAATCATGCCGGCGCAATATTGGAAACAGGCGGTGTTTTGATTTATTGCACATGTTCATTGCAAAAAGATGAGGGTGAGCGCCAAGTTGAGCGGTTTTTAGCGCGCCATCCAAATTTCATTCGTATGCCTGTACGTGCCGCCGAAATCGGTGGATATGATGAGCTTATTAATGAGCATGGAGATTTACGCATATTGCCATCAATGTTGGCCATGCATGGCGGAATGGATGGGTTCTTTGTTTCAAGGCTCACGAAGAAAAATTAGTCATTTTGTGGTGTATTGAGACCAAAAACATCGTCTTGATTCACACTATCCATAAATGGTTTTCCACGATTT
The DNA here is from genome assembly GCA_963974945.1 of uncultured Alphaproteobacteria bacterium. GTDB lineage: Bacteria > Pseudomonadota > Alphaproteobacteria > Micavibrionales > Micavibrionaceae > UBA1672. Next base: position 1,287 of record CAXBFT010000276.1, on the reverse strand, counting down.
TCATGGGTTTTATCCAAGATAGCGGCAACCCAGTTTCCAAGAAGTGCGCGTTTGGATGAGCTCCAACGGTTTGGTATATGTTCTTGGATTTCTTTATATGTATCTGATGGCATACGAGCTATATTTTTATCATCTAGATTATGTCCGGCTCCCGCTTGTTCATTAAATTTTGTGGCGATCTCTAGTGATCTGCCCTTAAAATAATTTTCGGGGAGTGGTGGGAGTGGGATAGGTTTGGCTGTGGCACGCATTGCCGTTGTTAAGCCAAGGTCGCGTTGCCATTCATCAAGCAGAGTTTTCGTATTATATTCAGGATGCCCCTGCCATAAGATAGATCGTAACCCATCAGGGCTTGTTGCCATATGAACACCAGCATCAGCACTGGAAACAAGAACATGCATGCCATGTTTTGTAAATTGATCTTCATTAATTTGATTCCAACGTGAATGCGGAATATCAAATACGGTATCCATGCCATGGGTTAACGGATGTGTTTCATTATGCACTTTATGCTCATAAACGCCCCAACGTTTTGTGTTTAATGGGGTTCGTTGTTCTTCATGTTTTATAAGCATATAAGCGTGGCTTGCCAAACAAGAATAAAGCGTTGATGTGGGCCCTTCATCACTTTCAGCCCAGTCAATAACACCTCTTAATGGCTCAAAGAAGGCCGCTTTGCGTAAATCAGGATCAGCAATATTTGCGCCTGTGATAATAAGGCCATCCATGCCATCTGCTTTGGCTTGATCAAAAGTGATGTAATTTTTATCAACGTAATCTTGTTCTTCTTGCCCGCGTTCAATTCCCTCTAAAGAAATAAAATGAGGGATAATTTGTAAGCCGCTAGATGCGTAGTGCAAAGGTAAGGTAAATTGGGTTTCTGTTTTTTTCAGCGCGGCATCCGGCATCATATTCACAATACCAATATGTAGCTCACGAATTGTTCGTGTTAATGCTTCATCTACACAGATGACCGTGGGGTCAATTTTTTTCATGCGATTCAGGTAATCGCCTTTTGGGGATGCTACTGGCATAAATCTCTATAATCCGCTATTTTTTTATTACTTATATGCTTTAAAAATACAGGAGCATGTATCAAAAAGCAAACTTTATGTCCCTAAGGACGATTATTTTATTTTGCCTGGATGCATGTTTTATATCCCTGTGGATATCCTGTGTAAAATATGGTATATTTTGCATCGAAGCGTTATTCTTTCGCTCTTAGTGATTCGCCCTTTCTTTTTGCACATTTCCTGTGCGTTCATCTTTATTTTTTGAGTATATATC
>CAXBFT010000275.1:0-2836 GCA_963974945.1 uncultured Alphaproteobacteria bacterium | reverse complement strand
GTGATCTTCATCTAAAATCTCTTGTGCACGCTTTAAATCATGCTTGACCCGCGAGCGCTTCTGCCAAGGAATGTTGACTAGCCAATCGATATAGCCGCGCACGACCGAGGCTTCTGCTGACATCGGCGACATCATCTTCAGTTTCGCCAACTCAGCCTTGGCTTTTTCTAGCGCCTCTTTGCTCATGCCAGCTTTTTGAACGCGATTTTCCAGCTCTTCAAGCTCATTGACGCCCTCTTCGGACTCGCCAAGCTCACGTTGAATCGCTTTCATTTGTTCATTTAAATAATATTCGCGCTGTGTTTTTTCCATTTGACGTTTCACGCGGCTGCGGACGCGTTTTTCCACTTGAAGAACGCCAATTTCACCTTCCATAAGGCTATAGATACGCTCTAATCGCTCTCCAACGGTTTCAAGTTCGAGTAGTTCTTGCTTCTGGTCGATCTTCAACGCCAAGTGAGAGGCCACGGTATCGGCCATTTTATCCGGCTCATCAATTTGATTGATTGAAACAATAACTTCCGGTGGAATTTTTTTATTCAGCTTCACATATTGTTCAAACTGCGTCATGACTGCACGACCAAGGGCTTCAAGTTCCTCATCTTTTACGGCGGTGTCAATAATTTCAACAACATCACCTTCCATATACCCCTTATCATCGGATAAGTTGGAAAGACGAACGCGCGTGCCTCCCTCGACCAGAACCTTTACCGTGCCATCAGGCAATTTTAAAAGCTGTAATATCGTACCAATCGTACCGACAGAATATAGATCCTTTGGCCCTGGATCATCTTCAGATGGTGTTTTTTGCGTGACAAGCACAATTTTTTTGTCTGTATGCATAACGTGCTCAAGCGCCTGCACTGATTTTTCACGACCGACAAAGAGCGGCACAATCATATGCGGAAATACAACAATATCCCGTAAAGGCAATATAGCGTAGGTTGAGCTTTTAGGTTCTTGCATTTGAAATTATCCTTAAATCTGATTTGTGCCTTACATTATGCGTCCAAAATATATTTTTTCAAAGCTGTTTTAAAAAAAACTATCTTGAAAAAAGCAATGCTCTGCACGACAAACACGGCAGAGCATCGAAACTTATTCTAACAGCAAAAACGTTTATTTTTTCTTACTGTCTTTTGCATCATCCGGAACAGGCTTTGATGCGACAACATGGTCGATCAACCCCCATTTCTTTGCTTCTTCTGCACTCATGAAATTATCACGCTCCATCGCCTCTTCGACGACTTTCAATTTCTGGCCTGTATGCTTCACATATGTTTCATTCAGCATCTGACGTAAGCGTAGAATTTCTCTGGCTTGGATTTCAATATCTGTTGCCTGACCGCGCGCACCGCCTGAAGGTTGGTGGATCATAATACGTGAATTTGGCAAAGAATAACGCATACCGGGTTCACCCGCCATCAAAAGGAATGATCCCATTGATGCCGCCTGCCCCACACATACAGTGGATACTTTCGGGCGGATATACTGCATTGTGTCATACATAGCCAAACCAGCAGTCACAACGCCGCCTGGAGAGTTAATGTAGAATGAGATTTCTTTATTTGGATTTTCTGATTCCAAAAACAAAAGCTGCGCACAGATCACAGAAGACACATAGTCATTCACTTCACCTGTAAGGAAAATAATACGCTCTTTTAATAATCTGGAATAAATATCGAATGCACGCTCTCCGCGATTGGTTTGCTCGATCACAGTCGGCACAAGATGGTTCATATAAGTATCAATAGGATCACGGTCAATCATGGGGTACCACAGCTTTTCTTAGAGTTGTTGTTATAGTCTGGTCGTTTACATTTGCTTTCGGACATCTTCATTAGCAACTAACATAGATTACTATGCCATATCGCTTATGCCTTGTCCGAAAATAAAGCCAAACGACTAAATTGATGCGACTCAATGCAAAGACACAAGAGTCAAAACAAACCGTACCCATAGAGCACGGCTTGTTCAAGACGTTTATCAAAATATTTTATTATATTAAGAAGCTTTTTTCTTAGCCGTTGCTTTTTTAGCAGGAGCTTTCTTTGCCGCTGGTTTATCCTCAGATGCTGTATCATCCTTCTTAGCCGCGGGTTTTTTCTTTGCAGAAGCTTTTTTCACCGCAGGTTTTGCATCGCTTTCATCTTCTTCTGCTAAAAGCTCATCGCGTGTGACTTCTTTTTCTTTTACTTCTGCAAGCTCAAGAATAAAGTCAACAACCTTATCTTCATAGATTGGCGCGCGAAGTGATTCTAAAGCATCACGGTTTTTCGCGAAGTAATCAAAAACTTCTTTTTCCTGACCAGGATATTTTTGCGCTTCGGTAATAACGGCACGTTGTAATTCCGCATCGACAACTTGGATATTGTTAGTGTTCCCGATTTCAGAAAGAACAAGCCCCAAACGAACACGGCGCGCAGCAATGTCTTTCAATTCTGCTGTTTCTGCTTCATCTGGCTCTTCGCTTACGCCGCGCTGTTGTGCATCAAGTTTTACCTGGTGAAGGATATTCTCCAATTCCATATCAAGCATGCCTTGCGGAATGTCAAATGTGTACATGTCATCAAGTTGATCCAAAAGCTCTTTTTTAAGCTTTAAACGGCTGTGATTATCAAATTCTTTATTTGACTGCTCTGCCACTGCTGTACGCAGGGCTTTAACATCATCCATACCAAGTGATTTTGCGAATTCGTCATCAATAACGGCTGCTACGCTCTCATGAATTTCATGAATTTCACAGTCAAAAATTGCATCGCGCCCCGCAAGCTCGGCTGCACCGTACTCCTCAGGGAAGCTTACTTTTACTTCAACTTTATCGCCTGCTTTTTTA
>CAXBFT010000274.1:0-2841 GCA_963974945.1 uncultured Alphaproteobacteria bacterium | reverse complement strand
ATGAATATCGGCGAGATCAAGCTATCCTCTACATCGCCTGAACGGTTTTTGACCATGCGTAACCGTCAGGTTGAAACCTCCCCCATTAAAGGCACGCGCCCAAGATCAGAAAAAATATCCGAAGATCGCGCAAACCGCAATGCTCTGCAAAACAGTGAAAAAGACAATGCCGAAAATACAATGATTGTTGATTTACTGCGCAATGATTTATCCAAAGTCTGTGATGCCAATTCCATTGATGTTTCCGGCCTTTGTAAAATCGAAAGCTTTGCCAGTGTACATCATCTTGTTTCTACCATTCACGGGAAGTTACAGGTTGATAAAACCGCTATTGATTTACTTCGTGCGTGTTTCCCCGGCGGTTCAATTACAGGCGCGCCGAAAATTCGTGCCATGGAAATTATTGAAGAAATCGAGCCAACGCGCCGCGCCGCCTATTGTGGGGCTATCGGTTATATTGGCTTTGACGGATCCATGGATACCAATATCCTGATCCGCACACTGACCTATAACAAAAACAAAGTCAGCCTGCAGGCAGGTGGCGGGATTGTTTCAGATTCACATCCGGCAGAGGAATATCAAGAAACCCTTGATAAAGCCAATGGCATTTTCAATTCCTTTAGCGGGCCTGCGCAAAAGAAAAAAACCTTATTCTCTATGGCAGGATAAATCGTTTTTTCCATTTCCATTTTCAAGGTTTAGGGTATGATCTGCCCTTATGATTTTGGTTATCGATAATTACGACTCCTTTGTTTACAATCTCACGCGCTATATCGTGCGGCTTGGGCGGGATTGCGTTGTCAAACGCAACGATAAAATCACAATCAATGACATCAAGGCCCTATCCCCCGAAGCCATCATCATATCCCCCGGCCCCTGCGCGCCGAAAGACGCAGGGATAAGCATTGAGGTGATCAAAGAGTTTGGGGCAACAACCCCCATTTTAGGGGTCTGCCTGGGTCATCAAGCCATTGCCGAGGCCTATGGCGGGCGCATAATACGCAGCCAAAAGCCAACCCATGGCAAAGCCAGCATGATGACCCATGACAAAAGCGCATTATTTGCAGAGCTTCCCAATCCGCTACAAGTCGGGCGCTATCACTCTCTTGTGGCAGACATCCCGACAGACGGCCCCATAAAGATTACGGCTCGTTGCGAAATCAATGAAATTATGGCTCTACAACATGCCAAGCATCCTGTTTATGGCGTGCAATTTCACCCTGAATCCATCCTGACACCGAACGGATCCGATCTTATTAAAAACTTCATAACAATATGCGATACTTGGCATAACAATAATACAGAGTAGAATTCGTAATGATAAAATACGCCCTTGTTTTCGCTATATTTATTCTTTCGCTTCCCTCTTACGCCGGCGATATTGACCTGCCCCGCGGCATCTATTCCAGCCATGTCGGGCGTGACGTAGGGAAATATATAGATAAGCCCTATGTCGATGGTGCATTAGTGCGTGTGAGATGGTCAGAAATTGAGCCGGAAAATGGCGTTTTTGACTTTTCCGCCATAGAAAGACAGCGCGCGCCGGTTAAGGCCGCAGGAAAGAACTGGTCACTGGCCGTCATTGCCGGATGGAACACGCCTGACTGGCTCATGCAGACAACCAATAGCCGCATGTCTATTAAGTTTCGCGGAAAAAACAAAGATATAATTCCCTTTTGGAACCATCGCTATCAAGAATACAGCCAAAAACTGGCACATGCCTTAGCCAAACAATATGGGGGCGATAAAAATCTTATCCTGGTTTACGTCCCACAACAAAGCGCCAATGGCATAGAGGGGCATTTTAACGGCATGTCCTATGAGGATTTAAACGCACAAGGCCTGACCAGAAAGAAATGGGTTGATGCCGCAAAATTCGCAATATCGGCCTATGCGAGGGCATTTCCGAGGAAAGCAATTGCAATTGAACTGCATGAAATTGGAAGGGATACATCTATTCCCGCTGATATTATAAACTATATTAAAGATAATCATGCCCACCAGGTTGGCATTGGCGTTTGGTGGTTATCGGGTAAACTCACTTATCAAAATGCCTTGCTCAAACTTATTGCAAAAAGCCACCTGCCTGTTTATGCGCAAGTTATCGGCAATTCGTCACAACAACATCGCTTTCCAAATGGCAATTACAGCGCCGTTTTCAAGCAAGCCAAAGAAATAGGCGCAAATTATATTGAGGTATGGAACTATGAATTGGAAAAGCCCGTCCCCATTGAAATAACGGATGCAATCAAATCCTTCTCATCCTATAGTAAATAAAAATAAGAAACTCCACACACGCACAAAAGGCTACCATGCACTCCATCGAAAAAATCACCGTTTACCTTGGCTCTTCCGGCCGATGCCGCCCCGTGTTCAAACAAACCGCGACGGATTTTGGCCATTTAATTGGTGAGCATGGAAAAACCCTGATTTATGGCGGTATGGATGCAGGGCTGATGGGGATTGTAGCAAATAATGCATTGGAATCCGGGGCGAAAGTCACAGGTGTCATCCCCAAGAAGCTGAAAGATAGTGAGCGCATACACCCCAACTTAACCGAAACCATCCTTGTCCCCGATCTATGGGAGCGTAAATTAAAAATGTTTAAACGCGCCGATGCGATTGTGATTTTGCCCGGTGGTTTTGGCACGATTGATGAGGCATTAGAAGTTTTATACTGGGCGCGCTTAGGCTCACACGCCAAACCGATTATCTTTGTAAATACAGAGAATTATTGGGATGAATTTTTACTCTACATCAATACCCTGCCCGACTTATCACACCTACATTTGGTGGTTGTCAAAGACGGTGTTGAGGCATTTTCCGCCATGAATACATGGC
>CAXBFT010000273.1:0-2843 GCA_963974945.1 uncultured Alphaproteobacteria bacterium | reverse complement strand
GGCATATTCAATAATGGTTGGTAAGGCCATGTAAGCCGCCGAAGAATTGGCCGAGCAAGGGATCAGCGCCGAGGTTATTAACCTGCGCACTATTCGTCCGCTTGATCGTCATACAATTTTGGAAAGCGTTAAGAAAACAAATCGCATCGTAAGCGTCGAAGAAGGCTGGCCTTTCGCAGGGATCAGCGCGGAGATCGCCGCCCTTGTCGGTGAGCATGCATTTGATTATCTTGATGCTCCATTAGTACGTGTTTGCGGCGCTGATGTGCCAATGCCATATGCGGCAAATCTTGAGGCCTTGGCTTTGCCACAGCCAAAAGACATCGTCGCCGCGGCAAAAAAAGTTTGTTATGTAGATTAGAAGAGAAATATAATGAAATACGCTTCTATACTTTGTTTTATAATTATTTTTTGTTTCCCGGCTTTAGCAGAAAGCCCTCCTGTCGCACCAGAAAATGTTTTGAAAACAGATAATATCAAAAACATCAGCAATCTCCCAGAGTGTAAGAAACATGAGACGGCAAGAATTACTGTGAATATAAGAAAAACAGCAGACAGCTTTAAAGAGTTAAGTGATTACATGCAGTCAACACGTGACTCTTTATTGACCGAAGGAGCTGAGTTTAAAATCAATGATATTGAAATTGTGAAATCTGAATTCAATATAGAATTAAATAATAAACGTTATAACAATAATGTTAACGAAGGAAGTTACTCCTTAAGGGGTGAAATCAGTTTTGAAACATCAATGACGGATAAATCAATTATGCTTGCGACTGCTCTTAGTGATAAAAAATTTAGCGTTGCATACAGCGAATATATGCGCCGCGATTATTGCCCTAGAAAATAAGTTTTTATGTTTAACCTTAAAGTAAGTACGAAAAACAATGCCCATTAATATTACAATGCCCGCTTTATCCCCGACCATGACGGAAGGGACACTTGCCAAATGGCTTAAGGCCGAAGGGGACGCTGTTGAATCCGGTGATGTGATTGCCGAGATTGAAACAGATAAGGCCACGATGGAGGTCGAGGCCGTGGATGATGGTGTGATCGGTAAGATTTTAGTCGCTGCGGGGACAGAAAATGTACCCGTCAATGGTGTGATCGCGATTTTATTGGAAGATGGTGAGAGCGCGGATGATATAGGCGATGAACCTGTTGCGGCTCCTGCTTCTGCTGCGGCGAAGACAGAGGATAGCAATGCGGCTCCTGCTCAAAAAACGGCAGCAGCTCCACAGATTACGGCAGATGTACCAAAGGGCGATCGTGTATTTGCCTCTCCCTTGGCAAAGCGTATGGCGGCCAATGCAGGTATAGATTTAAGCAATGTAAAGGGTTCCGGCCCCCGCGGACGTATTGTAAAAGCCGATATTGAAAAGGCTGAAAAAGCACCAAAAGCGGCTGCGCCTAGCGCTCAATCTACGGCGGTTTATGATGACCCTGATGTTAAAACAAATGTTTACAACATGGCGTATAAGGAAATTCCAAATAACAATATCCGTAAAGTTGTGGCGAAGCGTCTTTCTGAATCCAAACAAACTGTGCCGCATTTCTATCTGACGGTTGAATGTGTACTTGATAATCTATTATCCGCGCGTAAAGATTTAAATGATGCGGCAAATGGCGCGTTTAAGCTGTCTGTGAATGACTTTGTCATTAAGGCAGCAGCAATGGCGTTAAAAGCTTATCCTGCTGCGAATGTGTCATGGACAGATGATGCCATTTTACAATTTTTGAAATCCGATATTTCTGTGGCGGTATCAACGCCAACGGGCTTGATTACGCCGATTATCAAGGCGGCAGAAGATAAGGGGCTCAGCTCTATCTCTGGCGAGATGAAAGATTTGGCAGGGCGCGCACGCGAAGGAAAACTCAAGCCTGAAGAATTCCAAGGTGGGTCGTTCTCTATCTCTAATCTTGGGATGTTTGGCGTTAAGGAATTCGCCGCCATCGTTAATCCGCCGCAGGGTGCTATTTTGGCCATTGGTGCTGGGGATCAGCGCGCCGTTGTGGTGAATGGTAAGGTTGAGATCAAAACCGTAATGAATTGTACGCTTTCTGTCGATCATAGATGTATTGATGGCGCAGTTGGAGCAGAATACCTGCAAATCTTTAAGCGTTATATCGAAAACCCTGTTAGTATGTTGGTATAGTAAAGCTTTACTTATTGTTCTTTGGATCGAAGGGAAAATGCTATGACCGTAAATAGATATCCAATTGTTGGTGTAATGGGCTCTCATGAACAAGGTTGGGATGAATACGCGCATCCGGTCGGAGAGTTAATCGCAAAACGCGGATATAATTTATTGACCGGTGCGGGCGCGGGGGTAATGACAGAGGTTGCCAAAAGTTTTACCGAGACGCAAGGGCGCAAAGGTGTCGCCATCGGCATATTACCTGCCGTGGATTACAGAGAGCAAAAGCTTGATACTGAAGAATATCCAAACACATATATTGAAATTCCAATGATCACGCCATTAAGTGCAAAAGCGCAAAATGATGCCATGCCTTTTAGCCGTAATTTGACTAATGTGATGACGGCAAAGGCTCTGGTAATTTTGCCGGGATCACACGGAACACGTAATGAGGTTTCACTCGCGCTGATGTATAATAAACCGATGATTATGTTTGGCCCCGAAGGTGCGTTTGATAAATTCCCCGAAGACCCGCTACGTGCCGATACCCTTCATCATATAGAGCAATTCTTTGATGATATATTCGGTACGCAATAAGTTTATTCCTTAAAATCCTAATTCTAAATTCCAAAAAGGTTGAGTTCTATGAGTAATACAAATTTTGATGTGGTTGTCATTGGTGGTGGTCCCGGTGGTTATGTCGCG
>CAXBFT010000272.1:0-2903 GCA_963974945.1 uncultured Alphaproteobacteria bacterium | reverse complement strand
ACTTGTGATCCGCCCTTACAGACGGTTAAAAAGCCTGATCGACGATTTCAAACCCGATAAAATCCATATCGCCACCGAAGGACCATTGGGATGGGCGGCGCGAAAATATTGTATGGATCATAACATCTCTTATACAAGTGCCTATCACACTCAATTCCCCGATTATGTCGCAAAGCGTTTTGCGTGGCTTATCCCGCCGCTTTATAACGCCGTCCACGCAAAAGCCATTCGCATTGTGCGCGCGTTTCATGCCCCGTCATCCTCCGTTATGGTTTCAACGAAAAGCCTGGAAAACCAATTGCTGAACTGGGGGTTTTCACAAAAAATATCTCATGTTTCACGCGGGGTTGATTTCGAAATATTCCACCCTGATGCCCCCAATATATTTCCCCAAATCAAAAGGCCCATTGCCCTTTATGTCGGGCGCATTGCGATTGAAAAAAACCTTGAAGACTTCCTCAATATGAAATGGAAGGGCAGCAAAATCCTTGTCGGTAACGGCCCCGTGCGCACCGCTTTGGAGAAAAAATACCCTGATGCTATTTTTGTCGGTAAAAAAACCAGTCGTGAGCTTGCCGATCATTACAGATCCAGTGATGTTTTTGTTTTTCCATCTAAAACTGATACTTTTGGCATCGTTCTGATCGAGGCCCTTGCATGCGGCTTGCCTGTCGCGGCATATAATGTCATGGGGCCTATGGATATTATTACCGATAAGGCGCTTGGTACACTTGATGACTATGATCTGTCAAAGGCCAGTATTGAGGCATTAAGAACAGCGACCCCACATATTTGCGCCACGCATGTGAAAGAACATTACAGCTGGAAAAAAGCGGGTGAGCAATTTGTAGATATGCTATAAGAACATCAATCACCCTAGCTAAAAATTCATCCCTAAATAACATTTGCTTTTACACAGGACTTTCCCCTAAACTCCCACAACAAAAAAATATAATGTCGGTGCATATAATTGTATAATTGACAAAACTATAGGGTAGATATGGCAAAAATCCTACTTGCAGAAGACGATGAATCAATGCTGAATTTCCTGATGCTCGCTTTAGAGCGCGCAGGACATACAGTCATATGCACGCGCAATGGATTAGACGCCTTAAAAACATGTGAAGCAGAGGGTGATTTTGATTTGCTTCTCACGGATATTGTTATGCCGGGCCTAGATGGTATTGAGCTTGCGCAGAAATTGAGCGATAAATTCACAGATATGAAGATTATGTTTCTTACCGGATTTGCAGCAATGGCAATGACAAAGGGCAGCGAAGCCATAAGCGGCCAAACGCCGAAAGTTATGTCAAAACCTTTTCATTTGAATGATCTGGTTAATGAAGTTGATAAAATTTTAGGCATAGAAGCCACCCAATAACTCCATTTACAGCACAATAAAAAAACACCTTGCGCAATTACTTTTCTGCGGGTTACAGCGTTTTTTACTATCTGTTTTTTTAGCGTTCATTCAATGTGCGGATAATGCGTAAGTTACGCTCAATCTCCACACGATCAGGAGAGAGAGCTTTTGCGCGCTCAAGAACCTCAACCGCCTCATCAATAAAGCCTTGTGTCGCAAGATTAAGCGCAAGATTATTCATAATTGTTGTCGGGTCACCTTCCCAATGCTCCAACCCCTTACGAAATGCGCGCTCAGCCTCAGCATGCATTTCTTTTGCGTCCAGCGCTATACCCAAATTTTGATAGGCTTGATAATCATTGGCATCTTGTAAAACTGCGCCCTGCGCAAATTTTTCAGCCGCATCATAATTACCCAACCCCAGTTCAATCACTGACATTTCAGTTTTAGCACCTTTAACTGCGCTTTCTTTATCAGCGAAAGGTTTCAAAACCATTTGGGCGCGATTTAAATATCCTGTTTGGCGCAAAGCCTGCGCATATCCAAGGGCAAGATTTGGATTTTCGCCATCACGCTTATATTGTTTTTCCAAGGCGAGTAATGTACCGCTCACCGATCCGTTTTGTGCTGCGCCTGTTGCTGCCTTTTCAATGGCCGCATCAACACGCTCTTCCTTTGTGCGCTCATAAACCCGTTCATCACTCGTCCCGATTGTTTGACACGCCGTAAGAGAGCCGGCAGCCATAGCCAATATAATGTAATTCTTCAAATATTTCATAATATAGTCCGTAAATCCCAATCAATTGATGATGAAAATGTTATTAATTACGCAGAAATCAAGCCATAAGCGCCATCACTTAATTGGCTGTCCATTATCTAATCCTATTTCATGGCAGGTATCAGGGCAATAGAAAACACTCGTTTCCTCACATGTTTTACCGCCATTACTACAAACACGCTTAATCCTTACATAATCCTTCGTCGGTGCGGCAACAAGTACATGACGTTGCATCAAAACCTGACCATTCTTACCCAAAACCACAAAATGTGTAGCCCCCGGTTTACGCGGCACAACAACAATAGTGCGCGCTGTATCGGCCATGACATTAACATGCGTCGGGTTACCTATAATAATACTGCCAATATCTTCGTCCAGATGAATTAATTCCGATTTATCAGGTGTTAACTCAAGCGCTTCATGCGTTTCACTCCCCTGCATGACAGATGAATCGCCGATATTGCCCTGCGTCATTGGCGGCAACACATCAACAGAATCATTTTCAGCCTTTACGCCAGTAGAGGCAAAGGCAAAAACGGATATGGCACATAAAGTATAAAGCGCAGCAAAACGAATGTTTTTTATTTTAATCAGATTGGTCATAGAAAAACCCCTGTGGTCGGGATGAAAGAATATTTAGCCATCATTATAGCGCGAAATACTTAATTTTTCATCACCTTATTTTAGGTTAAATTTGATATCTTTAACGCAGATAATCCCAATGAAGTAAATCATGTGAACGGATAAGAGTTTACCCTTGAT
>CAXBFT010000271.1:0-2918 GCA_963974945.1 uncultured Alphaproteobacteria bacterium | reverse complement strand
ATAGGTATAAGAGCCGTCCGCGGAAATTTCCAACGTCCCAAAACCGCCGTCAATCGATACTGTACCCACTTGCGGCACTGTAATTTCATGGCCATCAAAGGCAATTCTCGTGATCATATTGCCCTGATCATTGCTCAGATCATCTTGCGCACCGACCCCGCCATTTTCGCCTGTAATAACATTGCCATCAACCGATCTGTCGGGGGCATCAAAATTATTTACATCATCTTGCGCCTGCGGTGCGTCATCGGCCACATTTATCGTGATGGCAGATTGCACAAAATCACCATCAGAATCCATAACCTTTACACCAAAATCCAAGGTAATCATATCATTCGCATCTGTTCCATCCGCATGATCCAAAGGCAATATCTGCACATATTCATATTCCCCTGTAACAGGATCAATTGTTAAGGTAAACACGCGCGCGCCATTGGCTACGCCTTCATATCCTGTATCTGTTGCATGAATAGAAATGCGATACCCGCCAGAGCTTAAAACCCCTCCGGCAACGGAACCGCTCGCGGAAAAGTCACCTGTCGTTGAAAGGCGACCCGCACCATCATTGCCAAAGTCAAAATCCAATGCACCATCTTTAGAAAGGTTCAGATCACTTTCATCCAGATTAAAAATATCGGGCGTAATCAGAGTCGGCGTATCATTAGGGATATTCGGTATGTTTTGCCCTGCGCTTTGCTGGCTTTGCTCTATAAACAGATCCTCTTTAACTTCCGGTAAGTCATATTCTAATTGGGTTTCATCAATTGCGCCAATATCATTCAACGCCGTAATTTCATCAGCAGAAAAGGCGCTTTGAAACCCATAACCACCCGTAGCACTCCCTCCCGTTGAGGCAGAAGTGGGCGCACCGCCTGCAGCAGGTTCAATCCCCGCTAACTCATTGGCTATATTTTGTGTATCTGCAATTTCTTCTGCGGCCTCTTGCAATTCTTCGATGGCCTCGACTGCCTCCGGCACGAATTTATCCATACTGCCATAAACCACATCAATGGTTGAGCCGCTCCCCGGTTCTAAACTGTTCAAAAAGCCTGCTAAATTCTGATCAAGAGAGGCATATTCCAAATCGCTCGGTAGAATCACAGCCTGCTCAGATGGGGCGGTCCCCTGAATATACATGGCATCGCCAAGCGTCCCGCCCAAGGCTTCTATTGTTATGCCATCGGCTTGGTCGTGCATTTCAATGTCATTTATATTCTCAATATTTTCTTTTTCTGAAAATTCTGAATTGAAAACCATGGCAACGACCCTTTACGCTTTATTTTTTCTTACCTTGTCCTTCCAAACCATAATGCAAAGGTTTTAATAAAATATTACGATTACGGAAACAAACGCACTTTCTTATGTTAATACTTTCTTTGCATTTAATCGTTAGAATGGGGAGAAATAAACGAATGGTGTAAAAAAATGGCAAGAACATTTGCATTAAATCTGGGTGGTATAGAGAACATTAATGGCTCAGCGGTGAGTAAAGACTCCGGTGAGGTCGCTATTGTATCAGGAAATGAGATGCAGATGCTACAAGGCCCACAGCCCGACATTGCACCCACCCCAGAGGAAAACACCCCGACATCAACGCTTGGTGGTTTTACTTTTTCTTAAAAATAAGGCGATGCGGCCTTTAATCATCCAAATATAAATCACGAATAAGCGACTTGCCCTGCTCTATGCTATAAGGTGCAAAGTCAATGATACCATGCGCAGCCAAAACTTGCTCATCAATATAGAAATGGCCACTATGTGTTTTGGCATCGCTGGTTAAGATGACATGCGCGGCATCCGCAACAATAGCCTCATGACGGCAATTCTCAGGCTTTACATTGCCAATCATTTTCATGGCCGCCGTATAAATCAAGGTCTGCGGCCAAAGTGAGTTACACGCAATTCCCTCATCTGCAAGCTCCGCCGCCATCCCAAGCATACACATGCTCATACCGAATTTTGAAATCGTATAAGCACAATGATTTTTAAACCATTTTGCCTGCATATCAATCGGCGGAGAGAGCGTTAGAATATGCGGATTAGCCGCTTTTTTAAGAAATGGGATGGCCTTTTGTGATGCCATAAACGTCCCCCTAATATTAACCTGATGCATCAGATCATATCGCTTCATTGGCGTATCCAATGTGCCTGCCAAAAAAATCGCACTGGCATTATTAATCAAAATATCTATACCGCCAAAATGTGTCGCCGCCGCGTTCATCGCAGATTCAACTTGCTCCTCCTCCCGAATATCCATCTTTATCGCAAGCCCCTGCCCACCTGCCTTCTCAATTTCCGCTACTGCGGTATGAATTGTGCCGGGCAAGCTTGGGTGAGGTTCATCCGTTTTAGAGGCGATAACAACATTTGCACCATCTTTCGCGGCGCGGAACGCAATTGCCAACCCTATGCCGCGACTGCCTCCTGTGATGAAAATCGTTTTATCTTTTAATGTTTGTGTCATATCGCGCCTCTCCTACTTGTCTTCTTTATTATACATCAATATCAAAAAACAGCCGATGGATTTTATTCGCCATCCTTATTTAACATTGCGTTAGCGGCATAAGCGGTACAGAATACGCCTATGGTAAAAAAGAATATCACAAAGAAAATAGTGTTCAGCCTTATAAAGCTCATCTCCTTCACATTAAGCGTGGCGGCGCTGTTGGTTGTATGCGTTTTATTCTCTCCTTGGAAAACATGGGTCGCGCATCAGGCCGAAGAAGCCCTTCGCGCGCAGGGCCTTGAGAACCCGCACCTTACAATCAAGGCCATAACCGCCAACACCATTATCATCAATGACATCACCATCGGCACAGACCGCCCGATACGCCTAAGCGATCTGGAAATTGACTATGATTTACAATCCCTATGGCAAGGCCGCCTGAATAATTTGCGCCTTAAGGGCTTAGACTTAT
>CAXBFT010000270.1:0-2947 GCA_963974945.1 uncultured Alphaproteobacteria bacterium | reverse complement strand
CAAAACAATAGCCAAATAATGCCCACCACGTGCAGCAGTAAGATCTCCTAATGCTCCACCGGCACTATAACCGGGTACGAATTCATTTCCACGAACAGTCGTATCCATGAAATTATTAACATTAATACCGCTCACCAATTCAGCAGCTTCTAATTGTGGGAAAAATGCAGTAGCCTCTGTCCCTGCAGCAGCAAGTGGCACACTCGATAAACGTCCATCACCACTACCGGCAACGGCACACGCGACAACACAACTTGCAGGCAAACGTGTGGCCGGATTCGTCATATCACCCGGAAATGCATCATACATATCACGGAATGTACCTGTCGCCGCGTCAATCGCTTTCATCTGTGCAACAGTTGATGTCACCTGTGCATTGGCAATCATTTCTTGCCCTTTCAAAACACCACCGATCAACAGACCAATGATAACCATAACGACCGCAAGTTCAACAAGGGTAAAGCCCTTATCATCGCGGACGGATTCGTGAATACGTGTAGTCATAGATTTTTCTCCTCATAAGAAATATAAAAACGTAAAAAGTTGTAGTTAAGTTGAGTATAGTAAAGAATGTGCTGGACAGCACGAAGCGAATCTTACACGTCTTTTCTAAAATTTAACAGTCCCAATATGTTTCAGCTTGGGGTTTTTTGATAAAAAAAGAGTTAAGATTCACGCTAAACCAATCATTTAAACAAAATGATAAGTCATAAAGACATATAGTGAAGGATAATGCATTTTGTTAAGGTTTACTTAATCGTATTCTTACGATAATCGCTTGGGCTTTGTTTTATAATATCCTTAAACACACGATTAAATGATGGCAGAGAATTAAAGCCAACCTCTTGCGCGACAATTTTTATACTCGCATCCGTTTCAAGCAAGAGCCTTTTAGCATCTTCAACGCGATGTTCGTTCAAAAGCTGGGGAAATGATTTTTGAAAATGCACATTAATTAACTTTGATACTGCGGCCTCGGGCAAACCAAGTTCTTGCGCGAGATCAGAGCGAGAATAACTAGCTTCATGATATATTTTATCAAGAGCTAGCAAATCCTTAATTTTTAAAATCAAACGCATACCCTCATCATCTAAAACATCATCAGCTTCCTTTGAAGTAGAAAACAATGCGAGCGGATAAATTCGAAACAGACTGGTTGAAATAAGATAGACAAAGGCCAATCCAAGGATGGTCCGCAGCAAAACAAGATCTATGCTCTGCTCAATCCCACTGCTTTTAAAGGCCATAACACATAAAAATGCGGTGTTTAGAATAATCAAAGACAGAATAAGCCAATAACGCTCTCGCCCTGCTTTTTGCTTTTGAATATCTGAAAATAAATTCCGGTTTCCCCAGATAATCAGCAGGCTGAGCGCACCACCAATCACACCTGATATATTTAACCAATCAAAAAACCCCTCACAAAGAAGGGCCTCGCTGCATTCTTGGCTGAAATACAAAATCAATATTTTTGATAGGATATACGAAGATGGAACAACCGCGAGGATAAGCCAATTCAAAATATGCGGCAGATGTTTAATTTGTGCCATTTGGATAATCAACAAAACACCAAGGGGAATGGTTAAATTCCACATCCCCCAAACAAGAACATCATAATATGGCGTAATTTCAAATAATGTCGAACGCGCCATATCCAATAAGAATGCGCCGCCCAGTATAAAAAAATATAAGAGCGGTAATATGACGCGCATAAAATTTTTACGCGCACGAAAACCAACATAGACAAGAATATAAACGCATTGAAAAACTCCAATGAGCGAGAAGACTTCCGGCAATGTAAAACGTAATTGATCCATATATTTAAGCTTACAGAGCAGAATGGCAAAAATGCAATCCCTATTCTATTTAATATCCTGACATAATGTGTTTTTTGCGGCATCTTGCGCATCTAAAATACGCGTACAGATATAAATCTTCATTGAATTAATCTCATTTGGATGCATTGTTGATGCGCTGGACTTTAGAATTTCAAGAAATAAGGCATAGGCTGCATCCTTATCACCTTTTGCTGTCATGACAAAGGCCGGCATTTGACGTGTCCAAGACGGTACGTTTTCACTTTTTGTCTGCGCCAGAAGATTGGCAAGCTCCAATGATTTATCCATGTCGTCCATCAGAAATCGGGCGATGTAAACCGCTTGCGCCAACCAACGCCATTTCTCTCCATCGCTACGATTGCCAATCAAAGCCAGATAATCAAGAACGGGCGCGTATTCCTTTGGATTTTGTGTTGCAGAAAAATAATATCCGGCCAGATACGGGATATACTCAGAATGAGGATCAAGACTATCTTCCAAAAAAAACCATTTGGCGAGTCTTTCGTAATTATAGTCTTTTAATGCTGTTATCCGTCCGCCTGTATCACCAAGGTTTTGAATTGCCAAACCATTGACACGATAGGCAAAGCTTTTATCACCCAAACCATATGTTGCCGCAAATTCTTGTGATGGCGCGGGTGGGACATTCCCCCACATGGTTTTGATATTCCGTACAGAAAACCAAAATGCAATATTAAGACATAGCGCAATAAAAAGAGTGATTTGTGCATATCGTATATTTGAATTCACAGACAAATCAATCTCCCTTTATCAAAACTGACGGCGCAAAAAATCCAAGGATGTGGCGGAAAGGATAAGCAGTACATAAACACCCCCCTGAATTGTGGCATAGATAAACCCATAGGCATTATTTTCAAGACCATAAAGCAACCAAGATGTCTGACCGATTAAATCCAATCGTGGAGTAATGATGGAAACCAACTGCAAGGCCATGGCAATTATACCATCACTTTCAATTAAGGAAGAATCAACAATACCCAAAAGCTGCCCCATCATCCGCCCTAAGACATAAAAGCCAAGAACAGCCATGGATGCGGTTGCCGCACTAGAGATATACATCGCAAAGAAAAATGCCATATTAATCATAA
>CAXBFT010000269.1:0-2990 GCA_963974945.1 uncultured Alphaproteobacteria bacterium | reverse complement strand
GATATACCAACCCGTTGGCAAAAGCAGAGCGCATAAAAGCAGCGCAAAGCATAATTGACCTTTTATGGCATGCGGCAATCACCATTGAAGACGGTGATTTATCTATGGCAATGCGTGAATTACGAGATGCACAAAGAGCGCTTGAAAATGCTATGCGCAATCCAGATACCAATAAAGATGAAATCAAGCGCCTAATGGATAATTTGCGAGATAAAATGTCAAATTATTTTGCTGAAATGCAACGGGAGATCCAAAAAAGGCAACAAGAAGGAAAAGACAGCCCACAATTCTCCGCTGAAGATTTTTCACAAATCATATCACCCGATATACTCTCAAAAATGATGCAAGATATAGAAGCCGCCTTGCGCGCAGGCGACACCCAAAAGGCGCAAAATTTAATGTCAAAGATGCAGCGCATGATGGAAATGATGGATCCATCAAAAATGGCACAACTGCCGATGGATATGCAAGTTATGCAAGAAGGCGTGAATGAGTTGCAGGAGCTTATTGAAAAACAGGAATTTTTATTAGATAAAACAGGTCAATACATCAAAGGTATGAATGACCATGCGTGGAAAAAGGATATAAAGCCCCTTGATATTCCAAGCATACAAAAAATGCTCGAGGACTTTGGCATAGAAGGCACACTTCCAACACCACAAAAAGACAAGTCAAAGTCAAAGCCAAAAGAGCCTATAAATCAAGATGCGAAGAGCAAGCCGTCTCTATCTGATTTCAAGACAGATCAAGAATCTTTACGCTATATTCTGGGGCAGCTTATGCTTGATGTCGCAGAACATATTGGTGACATTCCCGAGCCGATGGGTTTGGCCGAACGAGAAATGCGCGGATCAGAAGACGAACTTGGGAATGAAGCCCCACGCAAGGCAAGTGAACATCAAGAGCTTGCAATTCAATATCTCAAAGAGTCGCAAGAACAATTAAGCGAACAATTCCGCCAGCGTATGCAACAGATGATAGGCATAAGCATGCGCGGTTCGCAACGCTTTGACCCGCTAGGCCGCCCCATGGGTGATGAAGATCCTAATGGGAAGAATGCGGGTTCGGATGTGAAGGTTCCTGATGAGGTTCAGAAGAAGCGGGTTGATGAGATTCTTCGGATGCTTCGTGATCGTTCTGGTGATCGCTCTCGCCCTGATGAAGAGCTTGAATATCTTCGCCGTCTGCTGCGTCAGTTTTAATATCATCTAAAATAAAGCGAACCTGAACATAGGCGCTATCGGTGATTTTATCCGCATGCTTCACTTTATAAAAAGAGCTATACTTCGTATCACTACCCGCCATTAATACTATTTCATCAACAGGAATATACCATTTACCCATCGTTATGCCGAAATTATCTTTGAGCAATGCCTCAATCATAGGAATTGTTTTTTCATCTGGGGTTATATTTGAAATCGTACCAAAAACATGAATAGTTTCACTATTATACTCTGCTCTGGAATCTGCGAACACAAGGCCCGCCCCGGCAATATCCATGTCCACACCAACCATTGCATAAAATGCCTGTGCCGGCGGATATGCTCGCATTACAGGCTGCGCAAAACTTAGTAATATTGTGAACATCAATGCAAAAATCACAATGGATAAAACAGCGCTAACTTTTTTGCTTTTGCTGTGATCATTGGCAGGTTGGCGGGTAGGCGCAGGTTTTTCAACTATAATTTGGCTCTGCTGCGCCGCGTCCTCATCTTCAATGTCGTTTATAATGCTACTGATGTCATTGATAATATCATCAATATGATCTTCTGCTGTGTCTTCTGTCTCATCCGGAATAGAATCGCTTTCATCTATCACGTCGTCAGAATCTTCACTTTTTTCTTGAAACCATGTTTCTTTGCATGTTGTACACCGAACTTTTCGCCCATCTTCGCCGATCAGTTCATCATCCACATTAAATTGGCTATAACAATTGGGACAAGTTAGAATCATTTTAGTCAGGTTCTTCTTTTTCAGATATAAGTTTAGTAAAAATAGACGTAGATATTTCCAGATACACTGAAAAAATGCAGGATGTATATTATATGTACCATATAAAAAAATGTTTTTTATCGTTTTTTTTGTTTTTTGCGGTTGTTTCCACGATAGAAACGCCTGTTTCAAACAAAATATATCCCTATGAAAGAAAAGACAGAGCCTGTATTTTATCATTGTTTCTGGTATTCTTACCAACCATGCATTATATGAAGAATCATATGCAGCGGCTTTATCCATTACAAATTCATATAAATAGGCACAGACCATCCAATACATGTTGGTCTTATAAATGCTAAAGGACGTAAAATATTGATAAAATTTGAAAATGTCTGTTTTAAATATGATGATTGCGAAGAGAGCATTCTTGATCATGTGAATTTCACATTAGAGCAAGGCTCATATCATTTTTTGGCGGGGCCCAGTGGCTCTGGCAAAACTTCATTGATGGGGATGCTTTATCTTGGAAAAATGCCGACATCCGGTAATATTTCAATGTTCGGTAAAGATATACGCTCTCTTAAAAGAGAAGATTTGTTTGAAATGCGCCAAAAAGTTGGTGTTGTATTTCAGGATTTTCGCTTGCTTAACCACTTATCCTCTTTTGAAAATGTTGCTCTTCCATTACGTATTATGGGTTCACCGGAAAGTGAGATTAAGGCAAATGTGAATGAGCTTTTGGATTGGGTTGGATTGGGTGATCATAAAAGCAACCTCCCCCCGACCTTATCAGGCGGACAACAACAACGGGTGGCGATTGCGCGCGCAGTCATCGGACGGCCCAAATTGTTACTTGCAGATGAACCAACAGGGAATTTAGATGATGAGATCGGCTTTCGCCTGATGGGATTATTTGAACAGCTGAACCGTATGGGAACAACAATTGTTATTGCGACGCATAACCCGCATATTATCGAACAATTCGGCCATCCTTGCCTGACATTGGGCGATGGTAAGATTGAGAATGAAAAGAAAAATAACAACTTAGTGCAAAA
>CAXBFT010000268.1:0-3010 GCA_963974945.1 uncultured Alphaproteobacteria bacterium | reverse complement strand
ATGGACATGATATTGATGCCACGACCACCCCAATCGAAGCCGATCTGAGTTGGATCATGGGTAAGGATAATATAAATTTCATTGGCGCAGAAAAAATTCTGCCACAAAAATCAGGCGCAGAAAAAAAACGCGTCGGGATTACCCTCACCGGTAAAGGCATTGCCCGCGAAGGTGCAAAGATTAAAAACACCGCAGGCATAATAATTGGCGCTCTGACAAGTGGTGGCTTCTCTCCATCACTTAACATCGCCATCGGCCAAGGCTATGTCCCCATCGAATACGCACAGGTGGATACGGAAATATTGGTGCATGTACGCGGCAAAGATATAGAAGGCAAAGTTACTAAAATGCCCTTCCTCTCCCCCAATACAAAATCAGCGCAGAAAAATTAAGGAGCATTTTCAAATGGCAGGATTCAAATATACAAAAGACCATGAGTGCATTTATATAGATGGCAATACGGCCTTTATCGGCATTTCCGCCCATGCCCACGATGCATTGGGGGATTTGGTTTTTATCGAATTACCCGAAATTGGAAAAACCGTATCAAAGGGCGATGATATTGCCGTTGTCGAATCCGTAAAAACGGCCGCCGAAGTTTACACGCCCGTAGATGGTGAGGTTATTGCCGTTAACGCGGCAATGGAAAGCGACTTTGATTTAGTTGCCAAACCCGTTAATGAAGATGGATGGATCGTAAAGATAAGCATTTCCGACAATGCCGCCCTTCATGATTTAATGGATGAAGCGGCCTATGAACAATATTTAAAAGAAATCGACTAAACCAGTATGAGATACCTACCACAAACCAAAAATGCCCGCAAAGATATGCTTGATGCCATTGGTGTTGAAGGCGTTGATGCACTATATGCGGATATTCCCAAATCGGCTTTTATTGACGGCATAGCCAATCTGCCTATGCATATGGGCGAGCTTGAGATTGAACGAGAGCTTGGCACGATGGCAGCGCGTAATGTCGCGGCAAGTGATGTCCCGTTCTTCCTTGGCGCGGGTGTCTATTACCACCATATCCCCTCCAGCGTTGATTACATCATACAGCGCAGTGAATTCTTAACCGCCTACACGCCCTACCAACCGGAAATTGCGCAAGGTACACTTCAAGTTATATTCGAATACCAAACCTTTATTGCACAGCTGACAGGGCAAGATATAGCCAATGCCTCCCTTTATGACGGTTCAACGGCAACAACCGAAGCCGCGCTGATGGCGATGCGCATTACAAAGCGCCGTAAAATCGCGATTGGAACCCCCCTCCACCCGCATTACCACGATGTCTTAACCTCGTATATGGGGAATCTTGGTGATGTTGAAATTATGGACGGCGCGCCGGATTCTAATACGGCCTGCGTTATTGTTCAATCGCCTGATTTTTTCGGCAACCCACATAAATATGATGAATGGCGCAAAAAATGTGATGAAAGCGGCGCATTGCTTATTGTGGTCATCACAGAGATTGTATCCCTTGGCATGCTGCCTGCGCCATCTTGCGCGGATATTGTCTGCGGTGAGGCGCAAAGCATCGGCATTCCTATGAGCTATGGCGGACCGCATCTTGGGTTCTTTGCCTGTCAGGAAAAATATCTACGTCAAATGCCCGGACGACTTTGCGGCATGACCGAAGATGCCGACGGGCAACGCGGTTTTGTCCTTACCCTATCCACCCGTGAGCAACATATTCGTCGCGATAAAGCCACTAGCAATATATGCACCAATCAGGGATTATGTGCGCTCGCCTTTACCATTCATATGAGCTTGCTTGGAGAGGACGGATTTAAGCAACTCGCGCACCTCAATCACGAAGCGGCCTGCAAGCTTGCCAGTGCCATAAAACATATACCAGAGATTAAAATCATAAATAACAACTTCTTTAACGAGTTTGTTATAGAGTTACCCAAACCATCTGCCCTTATTGTCGAAGATTTGGCAACATGCGGCATTATTGGTGGATATGCACTTGAGGGTAATCGCCTATTGATAACCGCAACAGAGATGACAACAAACGAACACATCGAAGACTTTATATCGACTCTTGCAGAAATTTTATAACGCAGATCGAGCAATTGAAAAGGACTATAAATATGAGAAATACAGGCGGAATAATTGCATTCATTACCGTAATGCTAACAATAATATGTGGGGGCTTTGCCTATTTCTATATCCAGTTTTTACCATCCCCTAAAAAGGCCATAAAATGCACCAATGAATGGTCAACAATCAGCTTCATGGTCAATGAAGAGAAGAGAACCGTTGTCATGGCAGGTGAAATGCTTGATCCAAATAGCATTTCCATCTTCAATGAAACTGCTATTGCCGCCACTTGGAAACATAAAAACGGCGCAACAAAGATTTTCCTTGATCGTATTGCCGGTGCCTTAGAGGTTGAAACAACCGAAGGCGGTTCTGAATGGGAAAAGAATAAATTTAGTTGCAGCCATTCAAGTGTAAGATTTTAATATTAAAAACCCGAGCATATTATGACAGCGCCATTTTCAGATAAAAACCGTGGTCTCCATTACGAAGAAAACCTTCTATGGGAGAAAGAACGCAGCGATCATAGCGGTGTTGATCTGCCTCCACTTTCCGACATACCATCACGCACAGGTATTGATCTGCGCGGCGACATTGGCTTACCACAACTTTCTGAACCACAAGTTCTGCGCCATTTTGTGCGGATGAGTACATGGAATTATTCCATTGATCACGGATTTTTTCCGCTTGGTTCTTGCACGATGAAGCATAATCCGCGCCTGAATGAAAAAATAGCTCGACTGGCTGGCTTTGCCCATATCCACCCGATGCAACCAATAAGCACCGCCCAAGGCGCGCTTGCGCTGATGCATGAATTGCAAGATTGGCTCGCAGAGCTTACCGGCCTACATGGCGTCTGCCTGACCCCATCAGCAGGCGCACATGGAGAGCTTGCAGGCATTATGACTATCAGGCGCGCGCATGAGCAAAAAGGTGAGACGCAGAGAAAAATCATCCTGAC
>CAXBFT010000267.1:0-3022 GCA_963974945.1 uncultured Alphaproteobacteria bacterium | reverse complement strand
CAGATTGTACGCTCTCAGGGGGAAACCGAATTCACTGCTCCTCTTCAACGCCTTAACCATGTCGTTTCCGATCTGCAAGAAGGCGTCATGAAAACCCGAATGCAGCCGATTGGAAATGCATGGTCAAAATTACCGCGCATTATTCGGGATCTGAGCATAGAGCTGAACAAGAAAATTGACCTTGTGATGTTGGGACAAGACACTGAACTTGACCGTCAAGTCCTTGAGATGATTAAAGACCCCCTCACCCATATGGTACGCAATTCAGGCGATCACGGCATTGAAACGCCGGCCGAACGCCTTGCCGCAGGTAAATCAGAGGGCGGAAAAATCGTTCTCAACGCTTATCATGAAGGTGGGCATATCCTGATTAAAATCTCTGATGATGGCAAGGGGCTGTCAGAAGATAAAATCAAAGCCAAAATTCTCCAAAACGGTTTGGCAACGCCTGATGAGCTTGCGGAGATGAGCACACAACAAATCCAACAATTCATCTTCAAAGCAGGATTTTCAACCGCAGAAGCCGTGACATCTGTCTCGGGGCGCGGTGTGGGTATGGATGTTGTGCGCACCAATATTGAAAAAATTGGTGGCTCGATCGAGCTCAAATCAACAGAGGGCAAAGGCTCGACCTTTACCATTAAAATCCCGCTGACCTTGGCGATTGTTTCCGCCCTAATTGTTGAATCATGCGGAGAGCGTTTTGCTATTCCTCAACTTTCCGTACGCGAATTAGTGATGGTTTCAGAGCATGGTGATAACCGCATTGAATACATCAAAGGCTCACCCGTATTCCGCTTACGTGATCGCCTTCTTCCGCTTATTTCTCTGGGCGCTATTTTGGGGTTGGGTGAGGAACATACATTTGAGGTCCCCCCCAAACCTAAAAATGAAGCTGCTGTAGAAGCAAAAGTAGAAAAATCACCTGACATATCGGAAGGAATTCAGGCAGCAGACAAAAAAGATACCAATACAAACAAGAATAAAGACAAACAACACAACAATTTATATATCATCATTGCGCAGGTCGGCACTTATGAATTCGGGATTATTGTCGATCGTGTCTTTGATACGGAAGAAATTGTTGTAAAACCCGTTGCGCATATGCTTAAAAGCCTACAGCTCTTCTCCGGTAACACCATATTGGGTGACGGTAGCGTCATTATGATCCTCGATCCGAATGGCATTGCCAATGCATCGGGCAATATTGATACCTCTGATGCGTATGATGCCGGTCAGACGGCGGCTGTGCATCGTGCTGATTCTGATAAGAAAACATCCCTTCTCCTATTCAAAGTCGGCGACAAAACGCCAAAAGCCGTCCCATTATCATTGGTCGCGCGTTTGGAAAACATCAAAATAAAAGATATAGAATATTCAAGCGGTCAGATGATGGTGCAGTATCGCAACACATTAATGCCCCTTGTTCCGTTTAACTCTTCGGTTGAAATTGGTGAAGACGGCGATAAACCGGTTCTGGTTTTCTCAGATAAACAACAATCATTGGGCATAATTGTTGATGATATTATCGACATCATAGAAGAACGCATAGATGTGCAACTTGGCTCTAATCAAGGCGGCCTGATGGGCAGCGCGATCATTAGCGGCGTTGCAACGGATGTTGTTGATATAGGCTATTTCCTTAATAATGTGAATAAAAAATGGTTCCAAGACCATGATGACACCCCATATGGTGAGAAAGAAAACGGATCTAAAATTAAGAAAAAAGTCCTCATCGTTGATGACAGCCCCTTCTTCCGTAATATGCTCACCCCACTTCTAAGCGTTGCAGGCTATGAGGTTACAACGCTTGAGCGCCCAAGCGATGCTTTGAAAATGTGTGAAAAGGGCATCATATTCGATATGATCATCAGTGATATTGAAATGCCGGATATGGATGGTTTTGAATTTGCAAAACAAGTCCGAGCCGAAGGCAGTAAATGGCACGATACCCCCATGGTTGCCCTTTCATCCCACGCCACCCCCAAAGATATGGAGCGCGGTCTCCAAGTTGGATTCACTAATTATGTTGCAAAATTTGATAAGGAAACATTACTCAGCACAATATCAAACACGCTACACCAGAATACATAAGCGAGGATTACCATGAGCGACCATAATGAAAATGATAATATGCGTACAAAAGAATATTTGACCATCATCATCGAACAACAACGTTTTGGTATCCCTGTATTACAAGTACAAGATGTATTGAGGGAACAAAAGGTCACGCGCATACCTCTTGCCCCGCCCGAGGTTGCAGGATCATTGAATTTACGCGGACGCATTGTAACCGCCATTGATGTCAGACGGCGTTTAGGGCTTCCGAGCAGAGAAAAAGGCGCTGCAAATATGAGCGTGGTGGTAGAGCATAACAATGAGCTGTTCAGCCTTATCATTGATCGTGTCGGCGATGTCCTAAGCCTTAAGAATGAGGACTTTGAACGCAATCCGGGGACACTGGATCCGGTATGGAAAGACGTGTCAAACGGAATTTTCCAATTGGAAAAAGAGCTGCTCATCATTATCGATGTGTCTAAACTATTAGAAAATGTCGGAAGTGTGCCTGCATAATAAATTATAAGTAGATCCGTTTATATTTTATTTACTTCTATAGGCTACATTTTCACTTTATATTACTGTGTACATTGTTTTAAATCATTATCTTTACTAGGGTGAAAGAATGAAATCTTGTTTAATTGTTGATGACAGCCGTGTTGTTAGAAAAGTTGCCAGTCGTATTGCACATGACCTTGGCTTTGAATGCCGTGAAGCAGAAGATGGACAAAAGGCATGCGATGCTTGCATAGAGAAAATGCCTGATGCCATTATTTTGGATTGGAACATGCCTATTATGAGCGGTATTGAATTTCTTGAAAAACTTCGTCAGATGGAAAATGGTAATCATCCAAAAGTTGTTTTCTGTACAACTGAAAATGATATATCCCATATTCAACGCGCCATGCAGGCAGGGGCAAATGAATATATTATGAAACCTTTTGATAGCGAGATCATAGAATCA
>CAXBFT010000266.1:0-3025 GCA_963974945.1 uncultured Alphaproteobacteria bacterium | reverse complement strand
CCCCACGCGTTATATTTTTGATGAGGGGCATCATTTATTCGATGCAGCCGATAGCGCATTTTCATCACATCTGACCGCGCGCGAGGCGGCAGATTTACGGCGATGGATTTTGGGCATTGAGGGCGGACGCAAAGGGCGCGCACGCGGCCTTAAAAAACGCTGTGAGGATTTGCTTGAAGGCGATCAGGATGCCATAAAAGCGTTAGAGGATATTATCCATTATGCAAGCATATTATGCGCCCCGAATTGGAGCCATCGGTTCCGCGACAAAGAACCCAAAGGCGCGTGTGAAGCCTTTTTGATGGAGGTATACCGCCTTGTTTATGCCCGTGCCACGGGACAAAACACGCCCTATTCACTGGAAACATCTTTATTCCCGATTGATGAGGGTCTGGTGCGCGCGGCGAAGGAATTGCAAACCGCGTTTAAAAGGTTGCTCACCCCGATTGAGGCGTTGAAGAAAATCCTGCATATGCGCCTTGAAAATGATAATGGCGAGATGAATGGTGATATGCGCAAACGCTTTGACGCGCTGAGTGCTTCGTTAGAGCGCAGGGGCAGCCTTACCCTTAAAAGTTGGATTGCGATGTTGAAAACCTTGCAAGAGGGCGAGATTGATAAAGCCTTTGTTGACTGGTTAGAAATTGAGCGTGTTGATGGCAAAGCCATGGATGTCGGGTTTTTCCGCCATTATGTTGACCCGATGCAGGCCTTTGCCGCATCGATTAGGCCGCATTTGCATGGTATGGCGGTGACCTCCGCAACGCTTTGTGATCATAGCGAAGATGAACAGGCCAATTGGAAGGCCGCAAGCGAGCGCAGCGGCGCGCAGTATTTAACCAATGAGCCAAAACAGAGCAGCTATTCCTCTCCCTTTGATTACGCAAAAAATACAAAAGTCTTTATCATAAATGATGTGAATAAGAATGATTTAGGGCAAGTGGCCAATGCGTATAAGACATTATTCAGCGCCAGCGGCGGCGGTGCGCTTGGATTATTCACCGCCATACAAAGATTACGAGCCGTCTATGATCGTATTGCAAATCCATTGGAAAAAAGCGGAATTCCGCTCTATGCACAACATATGGAGGATATGGATACAGGCACATTAATCGATATTTTCCGCGATGATATTCATGCGTGTTTGCTTGGCACCGATGCGGTGCGCGATGGGGTGGATGTGCCGGGGGGATCGCTCCGCTTACTCGTCTTTGACCGCGTGCCATGGCCCCGCCCGACCATCTTGCACAAAGCCCGCCGCGAGGCATTTGGTAAGCGCAATTACGATGAGATGCTCACACGATTAAAGCTCAAACAAGCCTTTGGCCGCCTTGTGCGCCGCGCCGATGATACGGGTGTTTTTGTGATGCTCGACTCTATGCTCCCCTCGCGCCTGCATGGTGCGTTTCCGGATGATGTTGAGATCATAAAGACCAACCTGTCCGATGCCCGCACACGTATTGAGGCATTGTTAAAAAATGCATAAACACAAAAATTTGACGCAACGCTTTTCCTTGCTTTATAATCGTTTAAGCTTGAAATATATGGAAAACAAAAATGCCAAAAGATAATGATTTCAATCTGAGTACCGTGATGGACAATGCGGCAACATATGGTATTGCAGACCAGAACGCAGATTTAATTCAAGAGACGCAAGAAGAATTAGCCGGCATATGGAAGATTCAAGTTGATGCGCTTAATACTGAATTACAACTCATTGAACGCGTTGCAGAGCGCATGCTTCGCGCCTATATGGTCAAAAACTATAATTACGATGTACTGACCGATCCTGATTTAAGTGACGCGCCGCCATGTCTGTACACAAAAGACAGTTTTTCTGATTTATCTTCGGTGGTTAAAAATATTGAAAACACCGATAACCTGCAAAGACTTGATATTAAATATGTATTAGAACTAGAATTAGGGCAACGATTGGAAACGATTTCAACCGCACTTTACGATGCTATTGAGGATTATAAGGGTAAAAATGAGGTCGGCTTAAGCGCCGCATATGATGCCTTGGATGAGTATGTTGCCCAAGCAGCTACAACAGGGCCGCGCCCCGAACCGGAATAACCTTACCGTTTGATTTTAAATAATAAACCATCCTATCCACAGGCCTTTGATAGTGGTGTATTTTTAAATTATACTTTTATCCTCTGTCGTATTACAGTTATTATAAACAATAAAATGACGTGTAATTGTAATTATATTTGCATTGATAAGCATAAAAAATGCATCAAGCGAATCTACAAAAGATAAGAGGTCGATCATCGATGAAACCATTCGTCCATGACATTACAGGATTAGACTACCTTCAGGCTTTTACCTGCGTAAAACATATGCCCTATAGCTTGCTGCTCGACAGCTCTGACCGCAACCATCCCAATAGCCGTTACAGCTTTGCGATGTGCATGCCGATTGAAACCATTCAGGCCAAAGATGGTAAGATTTCCATCACCAATTGGGAGCAGCGCCTTTCCTTTACAGGTGACCCCTTTGCACTTTTACAATCACGCCTTAAGGCATGGGTCGATTTTGCGCCAAGATTGCCTAACCTGCCGCCATTCCAAGGCGGCGCGGCGGGATTATTCGGATATGACCTTGGCAGATATATCGAAGATTTGCCCGACCTTGCCCGCAATAACAGCGCAGTACCTGATATGGCGATTGGTATTTACGACCAAGTTCTGGCACATGATCACTTACTTAAGAAAACATATATTTTTACCCATGCTGAAACCGAAGCAGAAGCGGTGAAAAAACGAGAATTCCTGATTAAGCTCATGGATAAAAGCATCGTTATCCCGCCCTATAATGCGCAGAAACTAGACTGGACCTCTAATTTTACAGAGGATAAATACAAACAACAAGTGCAGCGCGTGATTGATTATATCAATGCCGGCGATATTTTTCAGGCCAATATATCCCAACGCTTTGAGGCAGAATTACCCGATGCATTTGATCCGTTTATCCACTATATGCATCTGCGTGAAGTCAGCCCCGCGCCCTTTTCTGCCTATAT
>CAXBFT010000265.1:0-3038 GCA_963974945.1 uncultured Alphaproteobacteria bacterium | reverse complement strand
GCTCAATCTCTAACGCGGTTTCAAAGTTTTGACGCAAAGGAAGGCGTGCTCCACTTAAACCATCAATAAAATCCCATTCATCCAGCGATAACATCAAAGCCTCTTCGAATCTAAATATCAAAAAACATCATATTGATTTTAAAAAATAATTGCAAATTTTGTAGGCTTTTCTGTGCTTGTAACATTCATTGTAAAATGAATGGGGGACGATGGTGAGGTGGCGTATAGTTTTCTTAATATTCTTATAGTAGTGTCCTTAAATAAATATAATTTAATATTACAAACTATCTAAAGATGTTAAACTGAATTTCAAATTATAATATCAAGGAGCTATTTCAGGATGAAATATCACACCATATTTTTGAGCCTATTGACGGCAATATTCTTATTCCCTACAGCATCATATGCTCAAGAAGAGCAGCCGGTTAATGTTGATATTGTACCGCAATCAAACGAAGGTATATTGACTGCTCCAGAAGAGGAAATGATAGAAGCTCAAGAAGACGCTGTTGAAGTCAAAGAAGAAAAAATCCAGGAAGTTGTTGATGTAAAAGTAGAAATTCAAAAAGATGCTGTTGAAGTTCAAGAAGAGGCTCAGGTTGAAGTCGTGGAGCCGCCGCCTGTTGTGCAACCGGTCAAGGCCGTTGTAAAAGTTGATGTCGCTCCTGAAATAATAGAAGAGAAAGAAGCTCCTTCATTAACAGGTGAATTGGAAGAATCACCGAGTAAAGATTTAATAGATTCGTCTGTTATTCAGTCAATCAAGGCATTTGTTGATACGGATATTGTTCGTCTTTCGATTGAAAATCAGAATAAGAAATACAATGGTATGAAAGAAGATGACATCATAAAATTAGATCAAAAATGGCGTGCAGAAACAAAAAGCGATATTCAACCCATTATATCATCTACATTAAGCAACCCCTTATCTTCTTATTTAACACGGGTTCAGGCGCGCTCATTTGGTTTGTATACTGAAATGTTTGCAATGGATTCAAATGGTTTGAATGTCGGGCAGAGTAATATTTCATCAGATTACTGGCAAGGGGATGAAGCTAAATTTCAAAAAACATACCCCCTTGGTCCTAAGGCTATCTTTATAGATGAACCGGAATACGATGAAAATCTTGCTATTTGGCGTACTCAGGCCAACTTATCCGTGGCGGATAAAAAGGGACAAGTTATTGGTGCGATAACTGTAGAAGTCAATCTTACGGAACTTCAGCGCCGCAAGGCTTTGGGCTTGAAGTAAACTGATAAATACAATTTAGGAAGGATTTCTAAGGATGTTCAATAATATGTCAATTCAAATTAAGCTGCTTTCAGCCTTAACATTAATTATTATGATAAGCGTGGTCAGCGGGATATTTGTTCTTTATTCCGTCATTAATGCAGGTGAAGCCGTAAAAGAAGTGGAGCGCATATCAGAGGTGCGTACAGATGTGTCGGAGATTGATGAGGTTGCTTTATCAACGCATGCCTATATGACCTCATTCTTAAATTCTGGAGATATGGCGCAAAAGGAAGCATTTGAAGAAGGCGCAAAACAATTGTTCATTTTGTTTGATTCTTTCTCTGCTGAGGTTAGTGATCCCACTCTTCTTGAGGCGATGGCTAAGTTTTCAGATGATTTTAAAACATGGCATGATACCATCGCGGTGGAGCAAGTGAAGTTCATGCGCTCTCCTTCTACTGTTGATATGGCAAGACTTTTAGAAGCCTCTGAGGAAAATGAAGTTTTATGGACACGTATAAAAGAGGATTCCAAACTTTTATATGAGCACCTTTTAGAACAAACAAATAACAAATCAAGTGAACTTAATAGTATTATGATTAGAACAAATTGGGTATCTGTGGCAGGGCTTGTTCTTACTGTTCTAACAACGCTGTCGGCATCTGTGTTTATCGTATTTATGGTTTCGCGCCCCCTTCAAGGTCTTGTGGTAAGTACAAATGCATTGGTACAAAAACAATGGGATGCGCCGATTGACGGCATCGGTCGCGGGGATGAAATTGGGCAAATGGCAAATGCGCTTGTTCTCTTCCGTGATAACGGGGTGGAGAATGAGAAGCTCATGGCTGTGCAAGGTGTAGAGGATGAAAAGCAATTGGCGCGCGCGCGTAATATAGAGGACTTGGTTAATACCTTCCGCGATGACTCAACTGAGGTTACGAATGCTCTTGAAAACGCGACACAAAAGATGAGTGCCTCTTCTCTCACAATGAGTGATATTGCCAATGATACCAACAGGTTGTCGGAAGAAGTTTCTCGCTCGGCTGAAAGTGCAGGAAGTAATGTGAATAACGTTTCTGCTGCGACAGAGGAATTAACAGCCTCTATTCAAGAAATTAGCCAGCAACTTAGTCGTACAAATGAAATGGCATTAGATGCCAAATCTATCTCAAAAAGCACAGTTGATAAGATGAAAGTTCTTGAAAGCTCCGCCCATGAAATTGGCGGCGTGATCGACATTATTTCGGACATCGCAGAGCAGACAAATCTTTTGGCGCTTAATGCAACAATTGAAGCGGCGCGCGCCGGTGATGCCGGGAAGGGGTTTGCCGTCGTTGCGGGTGAGGTTAAACTCCTTGCCAGTGAGACAGCAAAAGCAACGGAGCAAGTGCGTATGCAAATCGGTCGTATTCAAAACGATACAAGCGAAGCAGTTGACTTTATTGAGAAAATATCAAGTTCAATAGAAAACTTAACTGTAAGCATGACCACTATTGCCTCCGCAATGGAAGAGCAAACAGCCGCAACACAAGAAATCGGTCGTAACGTTTCTGAGGCTTCGCAAGGCACGAATACTGTCGTTCAAAATATTAGTGAGGTGAGCAAGGCAACGCGCCAAACACAAGACACGTCAAAAAGTGTGAGTGATATTGCAGATGAATTGAAAAGTCGTTCCGAAACTTTGAAAGAGAGCATCAATATGTTCCTGTCAAATATTAAGAAGGCATAGATCAGGTCCCCTGTTCTTGTGTTCACAATTTTTGTTTTCGAACCGCCCAAGCGGCCCTTCCAGTAGAGGTTTCAC
>CAXBFT010000264.1:0-3046 GCA_963974945.1 uncultured Alphaproteobacteria bacterium | reverse complement strand
AATTCGGATTTCACGGCTAATCGCCATAACGTCATTTTCACTCAAAGACGCTTTGCCGCGTAATTTTGTGAAAACTGATCCTAATTTATCACTTAAACTTTCAAACATTTATTTATATTCCTTTTGACCGCAGGCGATTTTGAACGCACTGATGTATCGCCAGTATGTGTATAGCATCATGATAACCATTGCAGATAGATACCCCGGGCCCATTTCCATTTGTGCAAAATCAAAGCTTTCTGTGGCGTTTGAGGTGTCTGAATTCTGGATTGAATTTTGTAGAGCTTCTGCTATTTCTGGGTTTGACAGCATATAGAGTGCCATATCAATAGGAGCTGTTATGGCGCCTAAAATTACGCCTATTATTGTTGCCTTTATTAATATCGGGGCGCTTAAGCAAGTGTAGCGTATAATATAATCTTTATTATCACCGGTATTATTTATTTTGAATGAATAAAGAATGCATGCAAGCGTTAAAACAAGATAAAATATATCGCCTAAATACACGTATGCAGATAAGGGGGGGGATTCACTGAAAACAAAGTGGCCAAATGTTGTAGTTAGGAATATGGCACCTAATAACGTTATAACTAATAAATAGCCCAGCTGTTCTTTTTCTGACACAATCTCTTTGTGCAGATCTCTCGCTAATTTTTTATCATTAAAAAAATACATATAAACCCTAAAAATAACAAAATTTGCCACGTTGAGCGTAAATTCGCCGAACATGGTGTACCGCTAAGCACTGAAAAAACAGCTTTTCAGTGGAAATTTGGGGTAAATTATGCTTTATGAACGCATATGTCAAGAAAAGGTTGGCCAAAAATGAAATTTAGAAAAATGCACGGGGCAAAGCAAATCAAGGATTTGTTTGTCTTCTTAAAAAGTAAGCAGCGCATTTTGTTATCAAGGTTGGGAATTAGGTTATGAAATTTAAGAAAATGCACGGTTTGGGGAATGATTTTGTAATTATTGATGCCCGTACAGAAAACGTCATTCTTGGGCCAGAGGAGATGGAGCTTATCGCCGATCGTCATTGGGGGGTTGGGTGTGATCAATTGGTGATTATGGATGAGTCGCAAAATGCCGATATTCTTGTATATTTCTTTAACGCCGACGGATCAGAATCTGGTGCATGCGGTAATGCAACGCGATGCGTGGCTGATATTATAATGAGTGAGAGTGGTAATGAATCTTGCACCATTGAGGTCACGGGCGGGATTTTAAAATGCCGTAAAATGGATGATGATCTGGTTCAGGTTGATATGGGTGCGCCCAAATATGTTGAGGATTTGGATATCTCCAAGGGGCTTGTCGCCAATCCCGTCAGTGTGGATATGGGCAATCCGCATTGTGTGTTCTTTGTTGAATCCTATGATGATTTAGACATTGAGGGTTTGGGGGCGTATTTTGAAACGCATGAGTCTTTCCCCAATCGTAGCAATGTTGAATTTGTGCAGGTGGTGAATAAAACCCATCTGCGTCAAAAAACATGGGAGCGCGGTGTTGGTGTGACTGAGGCCTGTGGGTCTGGCGCATGCGCGGTTGCGGTTGCGGCAATGCGCCGTGGCTTTGCAGGCTCTAAGGTAACTATTGAATTGGATGGCGGCTTGCTAGAGGTTGAGCTGAGCGATGATAACCATGTATTAATGAGCGGCCCCGTGGCCTATGTGTTTGACGGGGTATTAAATTCTGCGTAAACGTAAATATCTTTTTTTAGAACGTTCGGAGAATATATTGTGGCAAAAAGCCTGAATAAATCAAGAATGCGAAATTCTAAAATTATTGTCATTCTGGCATTTATATTGGTGTTTTTTACCAAGGCATTGATTCCATATGAAACACCAATCCATGAGCTTACCGATTTTTTAGGGTATGTTTTAATTGCTCTTTGTGCACTTGGGCGGCTTTATACAACCGCTTTTTTGGGGGGGCATAAAAATGAAAGTCTGATCACCTATGGCGCGTTTTCCGTTGTACGTAATCCGCTTTATTTCTTTTCGCTGTTGGGGATGACCGGTGTTGCCCTTATTTCCGGGCATGTTTTGATTATGATTTTGGTGCCGATTATATTTATAGTAATGTATCATTTCCTGATTAAGCGTGAAGAGGAGTTCTTGCTTGAGACTTTTGGCGGGGATTATCAGAATTATATGAACGTGACGCCACGATTATTCCCGAATATAAAGCTTTATAATGCGCCTGATAATATTACCGTTGTGCCTAAGTATTTGAATAAGGCATTTAAGGATGCTATCTGGTGGTTTGCCGCGTACCCTATTTTTGAAATGGCTGAATATCTTCAGGAAAGCGGCCTTTTGCCAACGTTGTTTACAATGCCGTAGCCTGAAATTATTCGGGGCTGTGATCCATTTTTATCTCAGTACGCTCAGGATTTGGCGCGTCTTCAGGGGTGTCTTTATCTAAATAGAGTGCAGTGCCAACAATGGCCGCCGCCGCAACAGCAAAAACCTTCAAGGCGCCCTTGAGCCTGTCCATGTTTTTTTCTGCTTTGATGTCCTCATTGTCACGAAGTGCACTTGGCATATCCCTAAAGAGGGGGCGATTTATTTTATCAAAATTATTCTTTCCCACGCTTTATACCTTTTATTCATCAGATTGAGTGAAGAAAACACTACGACTTATGGCAATATAAGTCAAGAATCTTGACTTTTTAAACGCTTGCGCGTAATTGATCGTGCATGAGCAATGCAAAAGACCCGCAAGTTAAGACATTCGGTTGTCGCCTGAACTTTTATGAGTCCGAGGTGATGCGCGATCATGCCAAAAATGCGGGGATAGAAGATGCCATAATTTTTAACACCTGCGCGGTCACAAAAGAGGCAGAGCGTCAAGCGCGCCAGGCTATTCGCCGCGCCCGTCGTGAAAATCCGAATGCCAAGATTATTGTCACGGGATGTGCGTCACAAATTAACCCTGACGGTTACGCGGCAATGCCGGAGATTGATCAGATTATCGGCAATGACCTGAAGCTTAAGGCTGAGAGTTGGGGCGCAGAAAATGAACATGCCCGCATTTTGGTGAA
>CAXBFT010000263.1:0-3054 GCA_963974945.1 uncultured Alphaproteobacteria bacterium | reverse complement strand
TTTTGTGTTTTTTTTATGTCGCCATCCAAATCAGCCCCCACCCCCTATGCAAATCAACCTAGAATCACTATCTTTGTATCTGTTATTATCTAGAAAAAGAGACATGCATGAGCATTACATTATATAAATTCGGTAAACAATGGGGCATCGCCGATGCAAGCCCCTTCTGCGTGAAGCTCGAAAGCTTTCTTAAAATCAATAATATAGCCTATACGCTTGGTGACTTTGACATGAGGTCGACCATTGGCAAAGCCCCCAAAAAGAAAATTCCGTTTATTGTTGATGAAAATGGCAAGGCAATGGGCGATTCATCCTTAATTATCGAAGCCCTGAGCAAAGAGCACGGCATTGATATGGAAGCAAGCCTGAACGATGAACAACGCGCAATATCCCATGCTTTTCGCATTATGATTGATGAAAACCTCTATTTCATACTTGTGTATTCACGTTGGATTGATGATACAGGTTGGAGCGTGAGCTTTCCCACCTTCTTTAAAAAAGCCCCCGCCATTATTCGCGGCCTTATTGGCAAGAAAATCCGCAAAGATGTGACAAAGAAAGCCTACGCTCAGGGCATCGCCCGCCACAGCCATGATGAAATCTATCATAAAGGCGCGCAAGACCTTAAGGCTCTTTCCACTCTATTAGGCGATAACACATGGTTTTTTGGCGCAAACTCTCCCGGCTTGCTTGATCTTTGGGCGCATGCGATGGTGATCAACATTATCATCCCCCCCATTGAAACAGATTTGAAAACTCAGGCGTTAAAGCATAAAAACCTGTGTGATCATGCCCATCGCCTGCAAGAGCAGCTCTATGGTGCGATTACAACATGACCTCTTTATGTGATGCAGCGCTTATTGTTTTAGGATGTGATGATGCCCATGAAAAGGCACATAAAACCCGTGCCTTCGCAAAGGATTGGCGCGCAAACAACATTCATATCATCGGCCAAGCGCAAGACATGCCCGATCGCCCCGCCCGCCCCGACAAGCCGGAGCTTCGTCACCCCACGCAAATGCCAAAACGCCGCAAAGCAGGCAGTGACAGGTCAAAAATCGCCCTGCTCCACGCTTTATCACATATAGAGCTGAATGCGATTGATTTGGCGTGGGATATTATGGCGCGGTTTTCCTTCCTCTCGGCAGAGAATGTGGCGGATAAAACGGCCTTTTCCCTGCCCAAAGCCTTCTTTGAGGATTGGATGAAGGTCGCCGATGATGAGGCTAAACATTTCCTGATGCTCTCAGATCGCCTTACCGATTTTGGCGCGGCCTATGGTGATCTGCCCGCCCATGATGGTTTATGGGAATCCAGCACCCGCACCGCCCATGACTTTCCCGCCCGCCTCGCCATTGTGCCGATGGTCTTAGAGGCACGTGGCCTTGATGTTACACCCCATATGATCACATTGATGACGGAACAAGGCGATGAAAAAACCGCTAATATGCTCCGTATTATTCATGATGATGAAATTACTCATGTGCGCGCGGGAACAGTTTGGTTTGAAAAATGGTGTGAATACCATAATCTGGATAGAGAAGAATACTGGCAAGGTTTGGTGCGCACCTATTTCACCGGCCCCCTCAAACGCCCCTTTAACCACCCATCACGCGAAGAGGCAGGCATGATCCGTGATTGGTATGACCCATTGGCGGATATTGAATTCACATCTAATAATGATCAAAACACCTAAAATCATTGTCAAATCCCCATCCGCCTGATTAGATATATAACATGAGCAAAATAGAGCAAAAAACCAAAAACATAACAACAGAATCCAGCGATCTTAATCGTATTGAGGAATCACGCTTTAATAAGGAACTTGATATGGTGATCAAGTCTTCCGAAGAAATGCGGATCAAACGTATGATGCAACATCGTACGCGAGGATTCATCGCCGCGAATTTAAGCATCTTATCTTTATTGATTGGCGTTGGTGGCTTTGGTTGGTTCTTTTTGATGCAAGCGCAAATGATTCCTGCATTCTCTCTTTTCTTGCTCTCCCTTATTCCGCCGCTGATGATGAATATCTGGGCCGGCCTACCGCTTAAAACCTATGTGAAAGAACATAAAACCGTTTTCATGCCGCAATTGGCCAATGCCCTAAATGGCTTAAGCTTCCACCCGGAGCGCGGTGTGAGCAGAAAAATACTTGATCGCCTTGCCGTATTGCCTGCCTTTGATGAATATAACGCCGAAGATTGCTTTATGGGGAGCTATAAAGGCGTAAAAGTCATTTTCTCTGAAGCGCGTTTATTCTCTAGAAAACAGCCCGTATTTGACGGCATCTTCGTTCTTCTAGAAACGGCGGAAGATGTCATTGACGGCCATACCATCATTACAGCCAACACAAAAATGGTCAAAGCTTTTGCACAAACTCGTTGGAAAACCATGAAACCTGTTCATGTCAACGTCGAACAGGTTTGGGATAAATTCCACATATATTCCACCGCACCCGAAACGGCGGAGCTTATGATTGGAGATAAACTATTAAAGGAACTGGCCGAGGCGGCAGAAATATTTGACAATGCCCCGCTTACCGCTGTTATGTTTGGGAAAAAATACATCTTTATGTCCATCCCATACGATAAAGATATGTTTGAGGCATCGAATTTATTTGTCCCTGTAACCACCAAAACACAGGCTCTGAAATGCAAGAAGGAGATAGAGCAGCTCCTTGAAATTATCGATGTGTTTGACCTTTACAAGCCCATGAAAACAGATTAATAAGAGTTGAATAGCACTCAATCGTATTCAATTTCACATTTTTTTAAACAAATCTGTAGTAATTTGTTAAGCTTGAGATGTTATTATTCTCATGAGTTTCATTGATAAAAGGTAGAGTATGTCTAATAAAGTACACAGTTTAGGAGCTGAATCAACGGACATTTATAAAACTGTTGATACGCTTAATGCCCAAATTCAAACGATGGAAAAATTCATTGCGCGCCGTTTTGATGAGATTTCAATGGAAATCAATGCCACCGCGCAACAATTTGATATGGCCGAAGAAGGCATCACCAGCCGCTTCTCCGAAGTATTAGAAATTCT
>CAXBFT010000262.1:0-3076 GCA_963974945.1 uncultured Alphaproteobacteria bacterium | reverse complement strand
TCTTTGCGACACTACCCCACTTTTCTACTTTGTGACAGAACCTTAATTCGAGGCCCCCAAGATTTCTTCTGCAGTGAGTAATCCAAGATTTTTAGCGAGAGCATATTGGGAAAGCTTTTCATTTCTTAACGCATTTAAGAGCCCTGCCTGAGCATTTATTAATTCTTGATCGGCATCTAAAATATCTAAAACCGTACGCTGCCCTTCTGCCATTTCAATTCTGACACCATCAAGAGCAGCCTGCGCTGATTCTATTTCAGACTTACGGTTTTCTGTTTGTAATTTTGCCGATAAATATGAACGCCAATTTGATATTACCTGCTGTGTAATACGTCTTCTTACCTCTGATATTTCGTGCCCTCGTCTTTTTTCTGCCGTTTGCGCGGCTCTGATACGCGACCTTGTTGCCCCTCCTTGGAATAATGCCAATGTTGCTCTTACTCCAACTGTACTGGCGCTCGATTCATCGAGGCTGCTTGATTGTGGGTTAAATTGTTTATTTAAAGAAGCGAATGCGGAAACTTGCGGTAATAATTCGCGTGAAGTCGCATCAGAATTATGATTTGCAGCTTGGCTTTGGAAATCTGCCATCACAATTTCAGGGTTTTTTTCTTCTGCATGGGCTATCATTTCCTCAATCGTTTCAGGAAAAGGGAACTCAGGATATGGAATTAACAGTTTTTCCGGTGAATCAAACCCCACGATAGCAGTAAACTCCGCTTGGCTTAGCTCATAATTATTCTGCGCTTGGTTTTTTGCGGATTTGGCTCGTGATAATCGTGTTTTGGCCTGCTGTACATCTGTATCTGTTATATCGCCAAGATCCAACCGTTCCCATGCCGATTTAAGCTCTTGAACAAGCAACTTTTCATTCCTCTCCCTCAGATGAAATAATTCACGATCACGGATAATATCAAGGTAAACGGTAATAGTGCTTAAGAATATATCTTGCTCTTTCCAGTTTAACCTCGCCTCACCAACCGCAATCAAATCACGGGCGCGCGATGTTTCTGCGAATGTTCTACCGCCGCGCCATATTGGCTGGTTAAGGTTGATGGACATATCTTTTGTTGTGTCACCATCAGAAGATCCATCAGGGCTGCTATCAATATTCGTGGAATATATGCTTGCCTCTGCGGAGAGCGTTGGCAACCAACCTGCTTTTGCCTGAGGGTATAATTCACGCGTTTCATTTAGCTCCTCTCGGGCTACCATTAATGTCGGGTTGCTTCGATAAACCTCTTGCAATACCTGATTTATTGAGATCGCACCATTTTCATTGGCGCGTGAAATTCCAGACATAAGAACCAAAATAGCAAGCGAAATACTTGCACCATAAAAAAGGCGAGAACGTGTCATATTAATTCCAATTTTCTGTGTATAATGTTCGGCCAGAACGACCTGATAACATGCATGCTACACCATTTAAGATTGCATCAACAGGATAAATTACTTTAGGTTGCCCTCGCATGCAGTTGTATAGGCTTGCTTTTTAGAGATCAGAGCAAAAAGAATACCCAACACCGCGAATTGTTTTTATAAATTGAGAGTTGGTAACATCATCACCAAGTTTCTTGCGAATACGAGTTATTTTAATATCTATGGCCCGATCACTTGGAATATAGTTTTTGTCTTTTATAACTTCGCATAAATCACGTCGACTAAGCGTTTGACCAGCTTGATTTATCAACACGCTGACTATTATAAATTCCTTCACCGTTAATTCTGCGGATTGTCCGTCCGTATCAAAAAATTGAAATTTATCCGCGTCTATAGTCCATTTCCCAAATGAAAACGCCTCATTACGGCCCTCATCACCAAACAACCTTTCGTTATTTTGAATCGACATTTTAGAGCGTCTGATATGCGCATTTATTTTTGCAATCAACATATTAAAGTCCACGGGTTTAGATATAAAATCATCAGCCCCCTCATTCAAACTAGCGATTTTTGTCATTGTTTCCTCTGCCCCGCTCACCACGATTATAGGTGCATTTGTATGAGAGCGTAT
Source organism: uncultured Alphaproteobacteria bacterium (assembly GCA_963974945.1). Taxonomy (GTDB): domain Bacteria; phylum Pseudomonadota; class Alphaproteobacteria; order Micavibrionales; family Micavibrionaceae; genus UBA1672. Next base: position 1,065 of record CAXBFT010000262.1, on the reverse strand, counting down.
ATTAGAAACATACTCCAACCCTTTTGCATCGGGTAAGCACAAATCGAGTAAAACCGCATCAACAGAATGCCGCATTAAAATTTCAATTGATCGTTGTCCTAGTGATGCTTCTATAACAACAAACTTTTCATCACTTAAGACGTTTCGCATCATTTGCCGGGTGACCTTATCATCTTCAACAACCAAAATTGTATTCATATCTGCCATTTTTTATCTCCGTATATTTCTAAATTGAAATAATATTAGTATCAAACTGAAACATAAAATTCACAATTAAACAACCTAGGCGAGATAATATGAATACAAGGGTACATTAGTACCGATGCATTTTTATAGAAACAAGGAATCACGAACATGGCCGCAGAAACAGATCAAACACAACTTGATTCATTCGAGGCCCCCATTGCTATCCCCTCTCATAAGTTGGATGCCGATCAATATTCTGCGGAAGATATTGATGGCGGAACGGAAAGCCTGGTTGGATCAGGAAATATGGCATATGCATCCTTGCAGGCATCGCAAAGTGATGAAATCATAAACACAAATCAACAATCCTCTATTACAGATGATAGTATCGCCGGATTGAACAGCAATGTAAATCCAGCTAATACACGCATAAGTACAGAGAAAGAAACACCCCTAAGCGGAGAAACGACAACACTCAATAATGCGCAGGGCAATGATGATCTGACCGCAAACTCTGACGGCGGCGTTGGTGCACAAAATCAGGTTGGAACATCTAATGAGGGGGCAGGTAATTTCTCAGCAAATACAGTGAGTTCTGTTAGTGCTTCAGAATTATCATCGAACCAGGGTGCATTTGCACCATCAGGATCAGGGTTGTCATTACAAGAGGGCATTGACGGTGCAAACGGATCTAATGGAGAAACATCCGATATTCCGACACCAACCAACGGCACAGATGGCAATGATGGCACGATTGGCGACACAAACATAGAAATTAATCTTGGTGATGTCACAATCGATTTGGGCGACATCACTGAACTTTTGTGACCTGCCCCCTATAATTCAGTCCAGTTTTTAGTTAGTAGTTTTGCGCTACAT
>CAXBFT010000261.1:0-3081 GCA_963974945.1 uncultured Alphaproteobacteria bacterium | reverse complement strand
ACCCCCGCCCCAGATTCAGATGGAAATCCATTTGGCATCGGCAATACAATGATCGGACATTTACGCGCACAAGGGATTCCGTGTCATCGCTCCGAAGACAGATACGGCATATTAAATGAAGACCGCTCATTCCATGATGTGATTGTATTGGATTAAGGTTTAAGCATTTTTATGCCTTAACCGCCCATTTCAAATACCACATACACATTATTATATAAGTGATTTTTAGATTTATCACTTTGTTTTCGCGCGCTGCCCCACCGCCGTTTTTTACTCCCACACACTATCATAACTTTCACTATCCTTTGTAATTTCACGGATAGAAAATACAGCAGAAAATAAGAATTTATTCTATGTTCATTTTTTCTCTAATTCGTGAAATTCCAAAACCATTTACTTCACTTATCAAATTCCTAGATATTTGTTTATCATAAATTTTCAAAAGCTCAATAACATCAGCGTCAGATAGCAACCCCTTTTTCTTAGCATCCCTAATATTCACATAGACCTTTCCACCCAAAAGTTTCGAATTTACATTTGAAACCCTTTCAATCAAAAAAAACGATTGTGCAACAGACGGGTAATCAACGATTTTTTCAAAGAAAAGCTTCATCGCATCCAATATACCGAAAGTATCCTTTTCATAGCGCACAGACCCTATATACATATACAAAATATCCTGTTTTAGAAATGCTCTCTCCAACCAAAAAGAGAGCATTGCCTCAACCAGCTTTCTTCTTACTGGAAATCTAAAATCTTCTATAAATAAAGTCCTCGCTAATTGCTGAGAAATTGTAGACGCCCCAGATTTTTTCCCCTTATAAACGCGGAAAAAAAGAGCGCGGCAAACGCTTAAATACGAAATACCACCATGAACAAAAAACCTTCTATCCTCCAAAAAAATCAAAGAATTTATGACGTTATGACAATTTAAATTCATGCGATGTATTTCATGTGTCTGCAATTTAGATCTATATATTATATATTCAAAATTACTAACCAAATGAAGCTTTAGTACTTTTGATAACACCTTAGAGAACAGTAAAAAAACGTTCTCATGATGATCAAATAAGAAAACACGGTACATAAAGATTAAAAACGTACAGTGCATGAAAAAAAATATTCCAAGAAAAAAATCGGACGATGTATACCCCCCCCCTATGTAAACATATAAAAAAGAAGAACATAGCGAAATTAAATATGCTGGGAAATTTTTATACTGCATCCATCCCATAAAAGGCCTTACAGAAAAAGGTTCGTCGGCAGCTTCTACTCGCCAAGTTGGCAGAACCATATGAACCCGACCATAAGAAAGCCCGAGTAACCGCCTCAACACAATAACTTTCCTAGCTGCAAAATTAATTTCTTTTTGTCTTTGCCCCAAAAACATTAAAAATGCCAAAGTAGTAAAAACATTGGCAAATAAAAAAAGTGATGCGTACAAGGCATTATCAGACAAAAATGCCAGTATACCATCAGATTGCAACTTATTAGCCCCGATCAAACACGATGTAATAACACTAACAACAACAATAACAATATTTGCAGAAGCATTAAATAGCTTTTGCTCATCAGCTAAAGAGCTATTAGCTGCCGCATATTCTGCTAGGGCAATGTCCCTATTACCTTTTTGTAACAACCTATAAGTAGGGAAGTATTGTTCAACCCTATCAGAATCATACTTCATCATATCCCAATCTCCAAATCTTCCAACCGCTTAACCTCATCGCGCAATCTTGCCGCCTCTTCGAATTCCAAATTCTCCGCCGCCACAAGCATCCGTTTCTTCAACCCCTCAATATGCTTTTGCAATTTCGCGGGGTTGTTGATGAACTCTGATACGCCGCTATCGTGCAGGGTTCTTACGATATGCTCCTTCTGCTCATACACATGATCGAAGGCGGTGGACAAATTCTTCTTCACCGTTTGCGGAGTGATGCCATGCGCCAGATTATGGGCGGTTTGCTTTTCACGGCGGCGGTTGGTTTCGTCGATGGCGTATTGCATGCTGTCTGTGATTTTATCGGCATAGAGGATGGCTTTGCCCTCCAGATTTCGCGCGGCGCGTCCGATTGTCTGCACCAATGAGGTTTTGGAGCGCAAGAACCCCTCCTTATCCGCGTCCAGTATCATCACGCGCATACATTCGGGAATGTCCAAACCTTCACGCAGGAGGTTAATCCCGACCAGAACATCAAACGCACCACGGCGGAGGTCTTGCAGGATTTCGATGCGCTCCAACGTGTCCACATCCGAATGCAGGTAACGCACGGCGATATTATTATCATTGAGGTATTCGGTGAGGTCTTCGGCCATTTTCTTCGTCAGGGTGGTGACGAGCAAGCGCCCGCCTTTCGCGATGACTTCGCGTGCCTCATGCATCATATCATCGACCTGATGCTCCGTCGGGCGGATTTCAATTTCGGGGTCAATCAGACCAGTGGGGCGCACGACTTGCTCGGCCGTGATGCCGTTTGATTGTTCAAGCTCCCACTCCGTCGGGGTGGCGGAGACAAACACCGTTTGCCCACGCAGGGCATTCCATTCATCAAATTGGAGCGGGCGATTATCCGTGGCGGCAGGCAGGCGGAAGCCATGCTCAACCAACACGCTTTTACGCGCCTTATCACCGTTATACATCGCGCGGAGCTGTGGGATCATCACATGGCTTTCGTCCAGAAACATGATGGCATCACCGGGCAAATATTCGATGAGCGTGGGCGGAGCCGCGCCCGCAGGCCGCCCCGTGAGATAGCGTGAGTAATTCTCAATCCCCTTGCAAGAACCCGTCGCGGCGAGCATCTCAAGGTCGAATTTCGTGCGTTGTTCTAAACGCTGCGCCTCTAGCAATTTTCCTTCGGCATTGTAATATTCAAGGCGGCTTTTGAGGTCTTCTTTAATGCGGGTGATCGCCTGTTGGATGGTTGGCCCCGGCGTGATGTAGTGCGAGTTCGCGAAGATGCGCACGCCCTCAAGCTCTTCATACTTCGCGCCCGTAAGCGGGTCAAACTCGGTGATTTTTTCAAGCTCATCCCCGAATAGGGAAAACCGCCATGCGCGATCTTCAAAGTGCGCGGGGAA
>CAXBFT010000260.1:0-3145 GCA_963974945.1 uncultured Alphaproteobacteria bacterium | reverse complement strand
GGTCTACTCTCTATGTTTGGATTGCAATCTGTTGTACATATGGGATCAGGCGTTAATTTATTACCTGCAAAGGGCATGACCCTGCCTTTCATCAGTTATGGCGGATCATCCATGCTCTCTATGGCCTTGGGGATGGGGATGGTTTTAGCTCTTACCCGTCAAAAAAGCCGCTCATCTATTGCCCGAAGCTCTCTTTCAATGCGGCGTTCCACACATATAACAGAAGATGCGTAAATATGACAAAAGACTCAAAATTCGTATTGATTAGCGCAGGCGGCACAGGTGGACATATGAGTCCCGCCAGCGCCTTAGCCAGTGATCTGCGTGCGCGTGGTGTGCGTGTGGAATTGGTAACAGACCCACGCGGTAAGAAATTTGAGGGGATGTTTAAAGATATTCCCCTCTATGTCGTGAATTCCGGAACATCAGGCGCAGGGCTTATGGGTAAAGTCAAAGGCGCGATTAATCTTGGTTTGGGCATAGCGCAAGCTTTTACACTGGTTAAGCGTTTACGTCCTGATTTGGTTATTGGCTTTGGTGGATACCCTTCTGTGCCTGCCGTATGGGTGGCGCAACGTCTTAAGATACCAACGATATTACATGAGCAAAATGCGATTATTGGTAAAGCTAATGCTTTTCTTGCCGCCCATGCAGGGCGCATTGCCTTGTCTTTACCGCATGTTACCGGCCTTGATAAAGATGAGAAAATGCGCGCCGTGATGACGGGGAACCCTGTGCGCCCTGAGATTTCGGCGCTGAAGGATGCTGTTTATAACGCGCCAAAGGAAAGTGACGATTTCCGTATCTTAATTATGGGCGGCTCGCTTGGCGCAACGGTATTTTCCTATATTGTTCCTAAAACATTGGCGCAGCTCTCAAAAGAATATCGCGGGCGTTTGCATATCGTGCAACAATGCCGCGAAGCCGACCTTGACGATGCGCGTAGAGTGTATGAAGAGGCAGGGATACGCGCCACTCTTTCAACCTTTATCGATGATATTGCGGGGGAATTGTCTTTGGCGCATCTGGTTATTGGGCGTTCAGGGGCATCGACAGTGGCAGAGGTTTCAATTGCGGGGCGGCCCGCAATTTATGTGCCTTACCCTTATCATAAAGATCAGCAACAGAAAAAAAATGCCGATTCTATCGCGGATGAGGGCGGAGCATGGGTTATGACGGAAAGCGGTTTTACGCAAGAGGCCTTGCTAACGCGGATCGAAACATTCTTCCAAAATCCTGATACATTGGTGCAAGCCGCACAAAAAGCGCGTCTTTGCGGGCAACCAGATGCTGCGCATAAGCTCGGAAACCTTGCACTTGCCGTCATTGCAGATTATATAGAATAATAAATTATATTAAGGAATTGTTGCTATGAGAGTTATGTCACCCGATATTGGTATTCTTCATTTCGTTGGTATCGGCGGAATCGGGATGAGTGGGATCGCCACGCTACTGGCTGATTTGGGCTATGGCGTGCAAGGATCCGATATGGCAGATAGCGCCAATGTCACGCGTTTACGCGATTCTGGCATTCGTGTATCAATTGGGCATGAGGCCGCGCATATTAAAACTGCAGAAGGCAACCTTCCTGCGGCAGTGGTGGTTTCATCGGCAATTAAAAATGACAATCCCGAGCTGATTGCCGCGCGTAATGCAAAAGTTCCAGTGGTGCGCCGCGCGGAAATGTTGGCGGAATTGATGCGCCTGAAATCTGCGGTGGCGGTGGCGGGAACGCATGGAAAGACGACGACAACATCAATGGTTGGGCAAATGCTCGATCAGGCAGGGCTTGACCCTACCGTGGTTAATGGCGGGATTGTGAATGCTTATGGAACCAATACCCGCTTTGGCCAATCGCAATGGATGGTGGTTGAGGCCGATGAAAGTGACGGCAGCTTTATTCGCCTTCCTGCAACCGTTGCCGTGGTCACCAATATCGACCCCGAGCATATGGATCATTACGGATCATTTGATAAGGTAAAAAACGCCTATCGCCGCTTTGTTTTGAATTTGCCCTTTCATGGATATGCGCTTCTTTGCATTGACCATCCGGAGGTGCAAACGCTAGCGGCGCAGGTCTCGGATCGCAAGGTCATTACCTATGGCTTTAACCCACAGGCCGATATTCGCGCCGAAAATGTGCGTATCAATGCCAATGGTAGTATATTTGATGTGATTTTTGCAGGGTGGCTGTCTAAAGATGGACAGGAACAACGCATTAGCGATATTCATCTTTCTATGCTCGGTCGTCATAACGTACAAAATTCCTTGGTTGCGCTTGGCGTGGCAAAGGAAATGGGCGTGGACGCAGATGTGATGAAAAAGGCAATGGCGAATTTTGGTGGTGTTAAGCGCCGCTTCACCAAAACGGGAGACGTTGAGGGGATTAGCATTATTGATGATTATGCGCACCACCCCGTTGAGATTGATGTCGTTTTGAAAACCGCGCGCGCCGCAGTTTCTGAAACGGGTGGAAAGGTTATTGCGGTGATGCAGCCGCATCGCTATTCGCGTCTCAATGATTTATACGAACAATTCTGTCGATGTTTCAATGACGCGGATCATGTGATGATTGCCGATGTCTATGAAGCGGGCGAAACCGCAATAGAGGGCGTGAATAAAGATTATCTGGTGGAGGGGCTTAAAACCCATGGTCATCGCAGCGCGCAGATATTACCCAGTAAAGAAGATTTACCGCGTATGATCGCTAATATTGCGCAAAGTGGTGATATTATTATTATGATGGGCGCGGGGAATATTACCTATTGGGCGCATGATTTACCCGATCAATTATGCGCAGAAATCGCCAAGAAAAAAGGTCAGGCCGCGTAAGATGAGTGCTAATGCCTTTGCAAAAACACGACCGATTGACCTTGATGCCTATCGTGGGACATTTACCCATGATGCAGATTTAGGCGCTAAAAGCTGGTTTCGATGTGGGGGGAAGGCTGATCTGGTCTTTGAGCCGGAGGATGTTGATGATCTCGCGGTGTTTTTAAAAGAATATCCGACCGATGAGCCGTTGACCATTTTGGGCGGTATGGCCAATTGTATTATTCGTGATGGTGGTATTCGTGGTTGTGTGATTAAGCTGGGGAAAGCTTTTGCTGATATTGACGTTCAGGGTAATAAGATATTTGCGGGA
>CAXBFT010000259.1:0-3174 GCA_963974945.1 uncultured Alphaproteobacteria bacterium | reverse complement strand
CTTGGCGAGAGGCGCTTTTGAGGTGCATGATTTCACTTTCAACGGCGGTATTCATGCGGATGGTTGCGGCATCTAAAAACGCCGGTGTCATATCGGGGCGCGTCTGAAAACGCTCTATTAAAACGGATATGCGCTTATTAAGCGCTTCTTCACCTTGATGCGGGTTACTTTGGAAGGCGTTTAGATTATCCCTGATCGGCTTTATGGCCCAAAGGGATAGGATTAAAAAGGCATCTTCATGGCGCGAACGCCCCAAAAAAGCAGTAATGTTGAAATTGATAAGGCTCATCCCAACGGTATCAAGCTTGGCGTTGATAATGGCATTGGCACGCATTTTTTCAAATGGTGTTTTTATACCAGACCCTTTAAATTCATACTGCGTTACTTGATTTGCCATGATACACACACTCTTTTCATTATGGAGCAGGGTATCTCATATGCTTTTTCAAATGCAAGAAAATTAGGCTCGCTCTATCTATCATATTGACCTTTCTGCATATTATGTGCAGTTTGCCATGATGTCTAAGCGTAATGATTTCGATTTATCCGTTTATTTTGTTGTCGACCCGTCTGTTTGTAATGGACGTGCGGTTGAAGCGGTTGTGCGCGATGCGGTGATTGGCGGCGTTACAATGGTGCAACTTCGAAATAAGGTTGATACTGCTGATATTGTTGAGGCGCAAGCCCGCGCAATTCAAACAATACTGGCCGATTCGAATGTTGCATTTATTATCAATGATCATGTGGCCTTGGCGGCTAAAATTGGCGCTGATGGTGTACATATCGGGCAAGAGGATATGAGCGCGGCACAGGCACGAAAGATCATAGGGGAATCGGCTATACTTGGTGTCACCGCGTATAATACTGCGCATTATGCCGCGATTGATACGGCTTGCGTTGATTATCTTGGCACAGGGCCCTTTTTTTCTACACTGACTAAGCCTGATAAAGCTGTTCTTGGTGCGCATGGTTTTGCTTCGTTGGTGTGCACAACATCCTTGCCTGTTGTGGGGATTGGCGGCATCACGCCTGAAAATGCCAATGATGTTATGGCGGCGGGGGCGAATGGCGTTGCGATGATGCGCAGTGTTTCCCAAGCTGATGATGTGATCGGCGCGGCAAAAAAATTCGCAGAGATAATAAGAAAGACAAAAGATGCAGCGTAATTTGAATATTCCTAACGTCCTATCCATTGCGGGATCTGACCCTTCCGGCGGCGCGGGGATACAGGCCGATTTAAAGACATTTGCGGCGCTTGGCGTTTATGGTATGGCGGCTATTACGGCGATGACGGCACAAAATACACAAGGCGTGCGCGGCTTTATTGCCGTTCCTCCAGCTTTTTTGAAGGATCAGCTAGAAGCAATATTTGATGATATTAACGTGGCAGCAGTCAAGATCGGCATGCTCGCCAATGCAGAGATTATTGAAACTGTGGCCGATGTCCTTGCACGCTATCGTCCTGTGCATATTGTTCTAGATCCTGTGATGATCGCAAGCAGCGGCGATAGCCTGATTTCGGCGGAGGCCATAGATGCCTTGAAAACGCATTTAATCCCACTTGCCAGTGTCATTACGCCAAATATCCCTGAGGGAGAGAAATTGATGCGTAAAGCCGTTTTAGATATGGAGGCCGCTGCAGAAAATCTGTTAAGTCTTGGCGCGGGCGCGGTATTGCTTAAAGGTGGGCATTTAAAAGGTGCGGCGGTTGATGTATTGGCCAATGTGAATGGCATTAGATCATTTGAGGCAGAGCGCATAGTGACAAAAAACACGCATGGAACGGGGTGCACATTATCATCCGCAGTGGCCGCCTATTTGGCGCGTGGCTTTTCCTTAGAAGAATCAGTCGAATCAGCCAAAGCCTATATTACCGCGGCAATCACGCATTCAAGTGAACTTAACGTCGGTCATGGCCACGGGCCGGTGCATCATGGATATATGAGGGTGTTATGAAAGATTTAATTACACGTAATTTTAATATTTTAATGTTGCTGAGTGTTGGGATTGGGCTGGGCGTTCCGGGGCTGGAGCTATTGCCAAAATCATCTGCTATGATTTTAATTTCAACAGCTATTTTCTTCTCATGTTCACGGGTTACGATTGATGAGCTTCGTAATATAGATTTAAAATCTGCGTTTCTGTTTTATGTTGTCCGCTTTTTGATTGTGCCTATTCCAATTTATTATTTGGCATTATTCTTTATTCCTGAATATGCCATGGGTGTTTTGTTAATTGCTCTTGCACCTGTCGGTGCTTCTGCAACATCAGTGGCACTTTTAACGCGGGGGAATGCATCATTGGCGTTGTCATCAACGGTTGTAACCAATGCGTTAGCACCATTTACTATGACATTTCTTATCTATTGCCTATCCCATGATGAGATTAATATTGATATTCTGAGCCTGTTTACGGCATTGGGGTTAAGTATTTTTATGCCGGCGGTATTGTATTTTGGTGTGGTTCGAAAAATCGATAAAGTCAAAGCTGTTATTAGGCGTGATGCCAGCTTTTATTCAACAATATGTATTGCTGCAATGATTGCCGTTGTCACAGCATTAGAGAAGGAATACATACTCAATAACCTTGATAGCGTTCTTTTCATGATTGTTATCGGATGCGTTTTATTTTTCTTGCTCTATTTTGTGGCATGGCTGTTTTTTATACGTATGGATAGCGAAAGCCAAAAAACATATATGTTGTGTTCAGGAGTGAATAATACAGGGATTAGCTCTGGTCTTGCGCTACTTTATTTTTCTCCTGCTGCTATTTTATTTACTATTGTTGCCGAAATACCTTGGACGATTGGTATTATTTTGTTCAAAAAATATGCGGATAGGGTTCATGAGTGAATTTGATATGATCGAACGTTATTTCCTGCCCTTAACTATGGGGCAGGCAGGGTGCGGCGAGCTTAAGGATGATGGCGCGGTGATTGAAATTCCTGATGGGTATGAATTGGTTGTGACCAGCGATACCTTGAATGAGGGCGTGCATTTTTTAGAAGGCGAAGCCGCCCATAATATTGCCCGTAAAGCTTTGCGCGTGAATTTATCTGATTTGGCATCAATGGGCGCAAAACCGCTTTGTTATCAGCTTAATATTGCCTTTCCTGAAAAGCCTGAAGAAGCTTGGCTTTCGGCGTTTTCTAAGGCTCTGCAAGAGGATAACACG
>CAXBFT010000258.1:0-3178 GCA_963974945.1 uncultured Alphaproteobacteria bacterium | reverse complement strand
CAGCTCGGCAAACACATTGCGAATTTGATACATGAATTTGCCCATCGGCGTTGTAGTATCAATTTGATCGGTGAGCGATCTGAACTCAATATTGCGCTGCTCAAACACTTCCAGCACATCAAGCGCATGCCGCAGTGATCGAAAAGCGCGATCCATCTTCCAAATCACAAAAACATCCCCGTCCCTTAGGGCCGATAGCGCGCCCTCAAATCCATCGCGGCGTTTAGCAACGGCAGAAATACCCTGATCATGATAAATTCTTGAACATCCTGCTGCTTCCAGCGCGTCAATTTGCAGATCAAGATGCTGCTCTTCTGTTGATACGCGCGCATAACCGATGGTTTGCACCTGACAATCTGCCATAAGTCTTTGAATCCTAAGCATGAATCTTTTTCCCTTCCTAATGATAGACAAAAAGGAACCCTTTTGGTAATATTTCCATAAGTTTTTTAAAGGGTGTACAGGCAGCGGATTTCAGCGGATAGCGGCGCGCAATATGGCTCTGAGACTACGTTTTGCGGGCGGGAAGAAAGGGTTCCTTATTGACCTTGGCGTGAATAAACACCTGTTTACCAGCCCGCTTCGCCTTTCAAAGAAACTTAATCACATTATTTTTCATACATTGATATATGAGGTCACGGATATGCGGTATTTAGCGGGTATGGGGTTGGCGCGACTGGCGAGCGCATTTGTAATAACAGCAGCGTTGAGCGCGTGTAATAGCGGCGGCAGTAATGGCGGATCGAATGATCCTGATCCCGTGCCAGATGGCGGCGGTGATGGTGGCGGCACAACAGGCTTTACCGTTGGTGGAACAATAAGCGGTAATGATGGCAGCGTGACCTTAAGCTTAAACGGCGTAGAAGAAACATTTAGCGGCGCATCATTCATATTTGCCGATACTCTAGAAAGCAATGAAGTATATGGCGTGGCCTTTGTTTTAGCATCAGGTGATCAGCTTTGTAGTGTTGCAAACGCGTCAGGCACCATCGCTGCTAATATCACAAATATTGCCGTGACATGCGCTGCGCCCGTTAATACGCTCAGCTATGATGATGCAAATATTGATGGCGGTTTAGCCGTTGGGGATTTTAACGGCGACAATTTCACCGATATTGCCTTTTCTATCGTTACGCGCGATACGCATATGACAGGATCAGGAAATAATATGATGCGCTTTGTTTTTGGAAATGGTGCGGGGCTTTTTGAAAATTATAGCGATGTTGCCCTACTCGGTAGTGTCTCACACGCTAATAACCGTGCGCATATGTCTGTGACCCAAGATTTTAACGGTGACAGTAATGACGATTACGTGATTTCTACAAATGCGTTACAACTCTTTCAAGGATCACCAGATAACATACCGACGACCTCTTCTATAACCACCGATTATGCAGGCGTACCAATCTATAGCGCCGATATCGATAAGGATGGTGATATGGACATCATCACCGCGCGCACGGGCGGAAATTCTTATCCGTATGTATTTGATCTCCATCGCAATCAAGGCGATGGAACATTTACAGCAGAGGGTATTATCAATCGCTTCTCTGATCCTGATGTGGCGTTTAAAATCTCTGATTCCGCAATAAACATGACCATGGCTGATTTTAACGGTGATGGGAATGTCGATATTTTATCTGTATTCACCACGGTCGGATCAGGCGGCGGTGAAATGATATTAGTGACCTTTAGCGGCAATGGTGATGGAACATTTGATTTCGCCAGCAAACAAGATTTGTCGCCCGATTTATATGCTGATCTCTTTTTCACGCCCACAACAAGTAGCGATTCCAAAGAAATAGCCTTTGGTGATTTTGATGAAGATGGTGATTTGGATATTGCCATTACTTCACACAGCAATTACCTGCAAATCATGCTCAATGATGGAAGTGCCGTTTTCAGTGATGGCCAGCGCGTCACCGTTGGCACTACGCCCATTCATTTACATGCTGCGGATTTCAATAACGATTCCATCCTTGATTTATATACAATCAATATGGATTCAAAAAACGGAATTTTATCTCTGGGCTTGGGCGACGGAACATTTGGAAGTAATACGGGAAGCGCCGAAAATACACGTCTCATTCAATATCCAAGCTATGTTGAAATGCAGGAGTTAATCGTCACTGATCTTGATTTGGATGGGTATCTTGATGCACTGATTTTTTCATGGGCTGATAACAGATCCAGTGATCGTGTTGGTTCTGTTGAAATCAGTTACGGCGTTGGAAAATAGGCAGGAGGTAACGACTTCCTTGCTCTCGCCGCCAAGAGGAAACTCGCTTGGCGGCGCGAATTTTGTCATTCAATCCATAAGTCAAAATAAATCAAGCTGCACGTCATTGGGGTTTTTAACGCCAAACAAGCACCGTGCGGCCTTAATCGTTGCATCCCCCTGAAAAATGGGCTCTTCGAGGCAATGATTAAAGCTTTTCCAAGCTGCCCAAACCTTAAAGCCTGAGCCTTCGTAATGAATATTTATGCTATCGCGGCAACCTGATCCGCCAGCTATTCCAAGCTCATAGCGCACGGCCTTGGCCATATCGGCATCATTTAATCCTGTATTCGCTCTGTTAAGCCAGCGCTCGCTTGCGCCTTGCATACACGTTAACGCTCTTTTTAAAGATTGCTGCTTTTCAATTTCAGTTAATTTTTTCATTGTAAAATCCCTTTCTGGCGGAAAGGAACCGCCTTAGCGGTTCCAAAATATATGCACATCCTGATAGCCCATTTCGATGGTGAAAATGTCGCCGCCAACTTCCAGATCATAGGCCATGGCGTTGTAATCGATATAACGCGCCAAGCTTTCAGGGATTTGGGTGGTATCTTCTGTTAGCTCTTCGGCAAAATCAGCAACGCTTTTATAGTTGCCTGTATAATCTTCCTCCATGGCTTTCTGTGCTTCTTCAAGCGTTGAAAAATGGTTAATCAACTCGGCGGCTATGTCGCCATGTTCTTCAATAAAACACGCTATTTCCTGCGCGCTTTCGATACCCTCATATTCTGACAATCGGTAACTGCCATAACCTTCGAAGTCGTGTATTGCGTATTCTTCCGCGTCTTCTACAGGGCTGGATTTCAACATGGTATTTATTTGCTCTTGAATGTCGTCAACCTCCCCAGTCGCATCAATCCAAACACCGTGCAAATACCCGCTGTTATACGCTGCCAAACA
>CAXBFT010000257.1:0-3204 GCA_963974945.1 uncultured Alphaproteobacteria bacterium | reverse complement strand
CAACATATATTTCCACAGAGATTGGCCTGACCAACAGGCGTATCATCTATAAAAAAGGTCTCGTTATGATTGAGGTCTTACAAGTTGAGTTGGAAGACATTCGCGGTGAAAATGTCAATCACGGTTGGCTTGGCTGGCTTTTGGGCTATGGTCGCATTCATTTTGACTGCCGTTTTATTGATGATGTTTACCTTCCTGCAACGCGTAACCCCTATAGGCTGGTGAAGGCCGTACACACCGCCCGCATGCGCCATGATGATATTCCATACACTGTAGAGCAATTAGACAACGATATTATTCGTATAGATACGCAACGAATCGAAGCATTTAAGGCGCGCGAGAAATTAAAACGTCTACGCCTTAAAATTAAACGCGATTTTAAACGGGCTGAGAATTAAACAAAGTAAAAATATCTATAGGTTTAAAACCATCTTATGGTGCTCTATCCCTGCCTCAAGATAGCCATGCCCCACAATCTGAAAGCCAAACCCTTCATAAAGCGGGATAATATAATCTTGCGATGACAAAACAATGCGGCTAATCCCTTGCTTTGTTGACAACTCATCAAGAATACGCTGAATAAGCTGTTTGCTGTAGCCTTTGCCTCTGGCCTGCGATAGTAAAACAAGGCGCTCCAACTTCCCCGTATGGGCATCAATAAGGCGATAACGGATTGTCCCGACCGGAATACTGTCCTCAAAGGCCAAAAAATCTGTTGCCTGCTCCTCCAAATCATCAAATTCAACAAGCAAAGGGCAATCCTGCTCCGTCACATATACAAGCGTGCGCAATGCGGCGCACATACCGTAATGCTGTTTTGATTTCACTTCGATAATTTCAAATGTCATATTCACACTCCATCAAAAAAAAGAGCGCCCATAAATGAAGCGCTCTTTTAAAATTCGTAATCGCTTAAAATTAAGCTGCAATAGCCTTAAGAACGGCATCACCAAGACCTGCCGGGCTTTCAGATACTACAAAACCTGCTGCGCGCATCGCGTCCATTTTCGCAGGCGCAGTGTCATCCGCACCAGATATAAGCGCACCGGCATGGCCCATACGTTTACCCGGAGGGGCTGTTGCTCCGGCGATAAAGCCAGCGATAGGTTTTTTCGTTTTAAGTGATTTGTAATACTCACACGCTTCGATCTCAGCAGAACCACCGATCTCACCAATCATAAGAATGCTCTCCGTTTCAGGGTCATTCATGAACAAATCGATACAGTCGATAAAGTTGGTTCCGTTAACAGGGTCACCACCGATACCGATACATGTTGAATGACCAAGGCCAACTGCGCCAGTTTGCGCAACAGCTTCATATGTCAACGTACCTGAACGAGACACAATACCAACAGAACCGCGCTTATGAATGTGACCCGGCATAATACCAATCTTACATTCATCAGGTGTGATAACACCCGGGCAGTTCGGGCCGATAAGGCGTGTTTTTGAGTTTGTCAAAGCGCGCTTTACACGAACCATATCCAAAACAGGAATACCTTCTGTGATACAAATCGCAAGTTCGATACCTGCATCAATTGCCTCAAGAATGGCATCCGCCGCGAACGGAGGCGGCACATAGATCACAGTTGCATTTGCGCCCGTTGCATGAACGGCCTCATCAACTGTATTAAACAATGGAAGACCAAGGTGATCAACACCACCCTTGCCCGGTGTCACACCACCAACCATTTTTGTACCATAAGCAATTGCTTGCTCACTGTGGAATGTCCCTTGTGCGCCTGTAAAGCCCTGACAAATCACTTTTGTGTTTTTATTTACTAAAACTGACATAAATATTTCCTTCTTATATCTAAACCGTTAAGCAGCAGCTTGTGCTTTTGCTGTGGCCGCAACGACTTTTGCCGCTGCATCTTCAAGATTATCCGCAGAGATAATTGGCAAACCGGATTCGGCCATCAATTTTTTACCTGCATCAACATTTGTCCCTTCAAGACGAACAACCAATTGAACCTTAAGATCAACCTCTTTCGCCGCCGCGATAACACCTTGTGCAATCACGTCACATTTCATGATACCGCCAAAGATATTGACAAGAATACCTTTAACATTTGCATCTGAAAGAATGATTTTAAACGCTGTTGTCACGCGCTCTGCTGTCGCCCCACCACCAACATCAAGGAAGTTTGCAGGCTCGCCGCCATGCAACTTAATAATGTCCATTGTAGACATCGCAAGTCCTGCGCCGTTAACCATACAACCGATATTACCATCAAGACGAACATATGAAAGCTCATTATCCGCTGCGATTTTTTCATTCGCATCTTCTTCGCTCTCATCGCGCATTGCGTAAACAGCTTTCTGGCGATAAAGCGCATTTGGATCGAAATTCATTTTCGCGTCCAATGCCATGATTTCATCACCAACCAAGATCATTGGGTTAATCTCAACGACTGAGGCATCAAGATCGATAAAGGCGTTGTAAAGATTTGCAAAAAACTTTGTCGCGCTTTTGATTTGTGCGCCTTTAAGGCCAAGACCAAATGCAAGCTTACGCGCATGAAACCCTGAAAAACCAGAAGCAGGGTCAACAGATACTTTGATAAGTGCGTCAGGATTTTCTTCTGCAACCTCTTCAATATCCATACCGCCTTCAGTCGAAACCATGAATGTTACGCGGCTTGTTCCACGATCAAGAACAACTGAGCAGTAATATTCTTTTTCAATGTCCACACCGTCTGTTACATAAAGACGTTGAACTTGCTTACCTTCGGGGCCTGTTTGCTTTGTTACCAAAACATTACCCATCATGGCTTCTGCCGCTGCCTTAACATCTGCAACAGTTTTACAAAGACGAACGCCGCCCTTACCTTGGGGATCATTCGTGAAGTGACCCGCGCCGCGACCACCTGCATGGATTTGCGCTTTTACAACATAAAGATCGGTTGTCATAGATTCTGCCGCTTTCACCGCTTCGTCTACACTCATTGCGGGTATACCCTTTGGCACCGCAACGCCGTATTTTTCTAGTAATTCTTTAGCTTGGTATTCGTGGATATTCATCGAGCCCTACTCCGTCTCTTAATTTTAGACTTCCATCATCATAACGAAAGCCCGTCATTATCTTTTCAAACTTGGTTTAGCACCCCTCATTCCATTTGAAAACCGTAAAAATAAAGAATATTCAACCAAGCACAGGAAAAGTTGTTTTTTATAACGTCTCCTTTTGACATTGTTATATAT
>CAXBFT010000256.1:0-3228 GCA_963974945.1 uncultured Alphaproteobacteria bacterium | reverse complement strand
TCGTGGTATTAGTTGTAAACCCAGGTGAGCTAAACCCACCACCGCCCATACCACCACCACTGTTAAAACTGCCGCCAAAGCCACCGCCCATGCCTTCACCTGGACTATCACCCATAACAGTGTTTTGAAGCTGCTGGGAAAACTGTGCTGCTTGCTGCTGTAAACTATTCAAAGACGGTACAAGGCCGCCCTCATGTAAATTAACAGGATTAAATATATCTATGTCCTGACCACCCATAGGCATAGAGGGCTGCATCATGGGCATCATAGGCATAGGAGGTTGCGCTATCGGCGCTGACACCATAGGTGCCATGCTTGTGCGCTGTTTCATAAACTGCTTGAATTGCTGCCGCCGATTAGGATCTGTACGAATATCCAACGCCTGTGGTTGCGCGGGTGCGGCTGGTGGAGGTGCCATTGGCCCCATGAAACTTGTCATGCTCTAACCCTCTATGAAAAATACACGAGGCCAATGATAGTTTATTATTCAAACTTTGACAACAGATACTCTAACTCGGTCTTTGATTGCCTCAAAACCTTGTCGATATGAGCGTCTGTACCCTCCACGCCGCTCAACGCACTACACAAACGCTCTATACGATCCTTGTCAAAGTTACTTAACGTGCCTGTCGGCATCACAACGTCACTGCCCTTCGTGTTCTCCATGTAACGCACAGATAATTCTATGGAACGCGGTATGTCCTGCTCACCACTCTCGTAGTAACAATACATTCGATGACTCACGCCCAAAGACCGGGCCATGTGCATCTGCGTTACGTTAAGCTCCTTACGCTTTTTTACCAACGTCTTGCTGTCCCACATGCTGTAGGAGTCTTTAGCCTTGTACATCCTCCACCTCCTCAAGCATACCAGCGTCAATCATGTCGGCAGCGAATGCCTCAACAGTATCGAACCTGATAGACTTGCCACTCCAGTCGCATGCAGACCTAGCTGCCATACGCATGAATGTGTTGTCATTGTCATACTCCCACGGAAACACGCCTTTCCATGCTTCCAGGAACGCTTCAGCAGTAGGAGCCTCAAACTCAATAGGATCCTCGCTGATCTTTAATAAAAACTTAGGCATTTGCCCCTCCTTTGGTTGTTTCATATAACTTAGTGCAAAGATTGCAAACAATCAAGGAAAATATGATATAAAATTTTTTTTTAAAATTTTTTGGGGGTTGTTTGTGGGGAACTTGGCGCAACGTATCGCCCTGTCAAGTTTGCAAAAAGGGGCGGTGCCATACCCACCCGTCCCCGATTTTGTCATTTGCCAAATGTCTATAGGGTACCTTAGATGCAAACATTGCGTTAATCGCCCGTAGGGCTGCGCCTATGGCGTACAATTGTTCGGCTGCTGGTAACCTACCGCACAAAAAAAGAGGCGCTGAAAGCGCCTCTAATCGTGTTGTTGTGTAATGCGCTAGTTTAGCGCATTACGTCTGCTATTTAGATATTCATAGGTTTGATCATCCAATCCTGCAAAGATTGACGCAATGCCTAGTCTGTTTTCTGGTAACAATGCCGCTTCGCCTTCAATGGTGCGCGTTACTGATTGGATTGCCTCATATCCATTAAGGTCATGATTGCCTTGGCTAGTACCGTATGAGTGACCGTAGGCCTGTTGAGTATGGCAGACAATGGCATCATCACCATGCGATGCACGCATTTCAGAGATACGAGCGCGAATGGTTCCGGCATCCCATCCGGTTACGCTTGATATATCGGCAACGGTTGAACCACCATCGCGACGGATTGTTTCCCACATCATGCCAATGCGCGAACCGTTGCGATATGGCTGTTCTGGTGTTGACGTTTGGACGGTACGCGATGCGCTATAGTCAATACGGTTCGCATCGCTATGCCTAAACATGGAATCAATAAGCAGGCACCATGCCTCAAGCTTGGCAATTTCCAATGTGGCTTGATGCTGGCGGAATTCAATGGTGCCAATCCGCGCCCATGTATCAAGAGAGACCGCCGCAAATTTGCGTCCTAATATTTGGTTCAATTCATTCGCGCTTGTTGCATTGTTGAATTCATCATGATTGCGCCCATCGTTACCAATGCGGCGGATGCTATGACAAAACCGCGCTTGGCACCCATTTTCGCGCCGTGATGGTGGCAATAGCAAATCAACATCATTTTGCTGATTAGCGTATCTGATAAGAACGTCTTTCACTAATGCCATTGGCATAAAGTTATGGCATTGATCATCAATAGGCATAAAAAAACCACCATTCATTTGCATGCGTTCTTTTGAATGCGTCCAATATTCAAGAGGCGATATATCTTTGACCGCACGATTGCCAATATGGACATGCAAGCCGCATCCCTTTTTTGATACCTTGCCACCATTGGTTTCAATAAATTGCATGACGGCGCGTATATCATCCATTGCACCGCCAGCCCCATGCGCTGGCATTGGCGGAAAGACAATTTCCACATCAACATTTGCTGAACCGTCATATTTTACCAGCAACCAATCAAAACCGGCATCTGTCAAAAGCGTACGCCATTGATCAATTGAACGATATAAACCGCGCTTATTGTGGAACTCTAATTCAACGCCAGCAGTCAAAAAGCTTGTGTTTGTTAAGTAAGACATTGTTTTCTTCCTTTTCTTTTTTGTTAGTCAGTTAAACCGTGAAAATCATATTCAGCGTATTGATCAACCTTATTGTGGAATTCACAAAAAGCCTTATCAATATTGCCATTGTGTTTGGTGAACAATTCACCATCGCGCCAAGCTTGGCTAAACTCTATTTCATCAGCGGTCACTTGAAAAACATTCTGCAAATGATCCATTAAATCACTGCTATTTGCAAAATACAGAGTGTAATCAGGATAGCTTGCGCCTATGTCAGTTTTGTAAAACATTGTTTTCATTACCTTTTTTCTGGTTTTGAAGACCTACCTTCGGCCTCTTGTCTATTGTTGTATATGAAATGATTGCATAGGTAAACCCCAAAAAGAACAATTGTTCTTATTTTTTTATTATTGATCGGATGCGCGTGCGTGTGCGCGTGAAAGAAAGGAGAACCAGTAACCGGCAGCGGCAGCTAACCCCGACCCCGAAGCCCGAAGCCCCGACCCCGAGTCCCGATTCAACCCGGCGCTGCCCGGGCCTCGACCCGGTAAACCCGAACAATTGTTCTGGTTATGGCCCGGTTCCGCCTGGGACTGGGCAAAAAAAATGGGCCGCAGCACATGGCTGCAGCCCAG
>CAXBFT010000255.1:0-3251 GCA_963974945.1 uncultured Alphaproteobacteria bacterium | reverse complement strand
CCTCTGCTCCAATAAGGCTGGAATATGTTTCACGTTCAGCCGTATTTCTCATTTGAGGAAAAGCAATGGCCGCGGCAAACAGGCTGTCTGATAATGTGCTTGGCGCGTTATGGCTTTCAAGGTATTCGGGGCCGTAATTGATAAGGTTTCTAACATTATGAAGGCGGTTTATAGTTACTCCATAATCAATTTTGGAAAGCGTTTCCTCCAGATCTTGTTCGGATGTTGTGATGTGGGCGAAGAAATGAAGATAGGCATCTTTTACGATGGGGGAGGTTAATTGCCTTATGTCTTTAAATTTATCATCATTTATCAGAGTGTCGTAGGATGTTTCGGCAAGGCCAAGGATGCCTTTTTTTTGCAGGGGGAGTAAAGCAGTGCGGCGTAAGGCGGCTTCGTTTACGCTTGGTTGATGCTGTCCTGATGTATTGAATGCATATATTCTGGCCAATGGAATCCCCCGATCATTTTTATGTGTCTGGAGATTATGGCAAATTTTTTATTTTTTTTCCAGAGGAAAAGTGGGGGCGAGGTTATGCCGCATTGACGCGCTTTATATTTGCACCACAAGCAGAGAGTTTTCCGACAAGGTCTTCATAGCCACGTTCAAGGTGATAGATGCGGTTGACGATGGTTTCTCCCTCTGCCACCAGACCGGCCAGAACCAAGGCAACGCTTGCTCGCAAATCCGTTGCCATAACTTCCGCACCTTTGAGCTTGTCTACGCCGCGTATAATCGCGGAATTGCCCTGAACGGTGATGTCTGCGCCCATGCGTATAAGTTCGGGAACATGCATGAATCGGTTTTCGAATATTGTTTCCGTGACCATGCCCGCGCCATTTGCATTGGTCAGCATCGCCATGAATTGTGCCTGAAGATCAGTTGGAAAACCGGGATAGGGTTCGGTCATAATATCCACCCCGCGCAGGCGATCAATCTCACGATTAACGATAATGTCTTGCCCGTCTTGTTCGACCTCTATGCCTGCTTGAGAGAGGTGCCCTAAAACCGCGCTGAGCGTGTCTATGCGTGCATTCTTAAGGTGGAGAGTGCCACCTGCCATCCCCGCGGCAATGATGTATGTGCCTGTTTCAATGCGGTCGGCGATAATGTCATGATGTGCGCCGTGTAGCGTCTTTTTTCCATTGATACGGATCGTATCGGTTCCAAGGCCTGTGATGTCCGCACCCATCTTTATAAGGCATTCACCAAGGTCAATAATTTCGGGTTCTTTTGCGGCATTGGCAAGCACCGTCTCACCATTGGCTAGTGTTGCCGCCATCATCAGATTCTCGGTCGCGCCAACAGAAACTTTTGGGAAGAGGATCTTTGCGCCTTGAAGGCCGTTTTGTGGGGCGGTTGCATTGATGTATCCGCCCTCAAGCGTGATTTTAGCGCCCATTTCCTCGAGCGCCTTAATGTGTAAATCAACGGGGCGTGTACCAATCGCACAACCGCCTGGCAGTGAAACTTTAGCCTGACCGAAACGCGCCAAAAGCGGTCCTAAAACGAGAATAGATCCGCGCATTTTACGTACAATGTCATAAGGCGCAGTTTGTGTGGTGATCGCGCCTGCGTTAATCGACATCACGTTGCTCTCTCGTTTGACCAAGCATCCGATATATTCCAGCAATTCCACCTGTGAATGAATGTCACGCAAGGTATTTGGGCTGTTGCTGAGGTGTAATGTATCCTCGCTTAAAATGGCGGCGCACATCAGTTTTAGAGCGCAGTTCTTTGCGCCGCTTACAGGAATCGTGCCGTTTAGCGGGTTGCCGCCAATAATATGTATTTTATCCAATGGGGATGCCTTTATGTTTTTACAATCGGGGGAGGGTAACGCCGCGTTGTCCCATGTATTTTCCGCTGCGATCTGCATAGCTTGTTTCACAAACATCACTCCCTTTAAAAAATAAGAATTGCGCAACACCCTCATTGGCGTAAACGCGGGCCGGAAGGGGGGTGGTATTGGATATTTCCAATGTTACATGGCCTTCCCAACCCGGCTCAAGCGGCGTCACATTCACAATCAATCCGCATCGTGCATATGTGCTTTTTCCAAGGCAGATTACAAGCACATCTTTTGGGATGCGGAAATATTCAATTGTATGGGTCAGAACAAAGCTGTTTGGTGGGATGACGCAAATATCACTTTTTCTGTCGACAAAACTTTGATCTGAAAAATTCTTTGGATCAACTAAGGCATTGTCAACATTGGTGAAAATCTTGAAATCTTCAGAGCAACGCGCATCATAGCCGTAAGAGGATAGGCCGTAAGAAATCGCACCGTCTCGTTTTTGTTTTTCAACAAAAGGCTCAATCATGCCATGATTTTGTGCAAGGTGGCGGATTTGGTGATCGGCAAGGATGCCCGGTGTCATGATCTGCGCTTGCTCTGGCGCGGTTTTTGATTTTAAAACATCCATGATTTATGCGTCCTTCTCATTGTTCTTATCTTTATTGGAGGCCTCGATTTTTTCGCTTTTTGCCTTTAATTTACGGCGTTTTAAATTATCCCTTAGGGCAGCTGCGCGTTTATCGATTTTCTCAGTCTTCTGTATTGTCATATAATAAGGCCTGTTCTTTTCGGCATGATTTTATCGATTTGTAATCCTTTACAATACAAAAATATATGGAAAGGGGTAGTAGTTTTTTACTTTTGTCCCGATTTTTAATGTGGGTATGCATGAAAACGCATAGTAGCTATGCAAAAAAAGGTTGATTGTACTTTAAATATAATATATTCATGGTTTATAAAATAAAATTTCTTAAAATATTTGGGCTATTTGATTTTAAAAAATGCGTGCTTTGCATTGTATTTTGGTCTTTAAAATTTAGGAAGCAAAGAAAAAGGTATTAAAGTATGGCTGGTGGCTCCGATATGACAGCAGAGAATAGTTTACAAAGCACATTTAATAAAAGTGCATTTTTTATCGCTGCTCATGTCGCCGTGATTGTTGCGGCGCATGCCATGTTTCCGGGGATTGGCGCAGGGATTGATAGCCTGTTTACGCATGCGTTGGGCGATAGTGTGGCTGATGCAGCGACTGATACTGCTTTCTCTGGTCTTGAAACGTTAACGGCTTAGTAGAGGCTTTTGCACTTTCCTGTTCTTCCAACGATTTTGCACGTAAAACCGCGTGACATTTAAAATAATTTATTGTAACGTGCCGCTCACTTCATTCGAAGGCTGCTGTAGCTCAGTGGTAGAGCGCGTCATTGGTAATGACGAGGTCGGGAGTTCAATTCT
>CAXBFT010000254.1:0-3254 GCA_963974945.1 uncultured Alphaproteobacteria bacterium | reverse complement strand
ACGTGGTTGCCCATCACTTGGGCGCAAAGCATTGTCATGGCTTCACATTGTGTTGGGTTGACTTTACCTGGCATGATGGATGATCCCGGCTCATTCGCTGGTAAATTGATTTCGCCAATGCCACAACGTGGACCAGAGCCTAGCAAGCGCAGGTCATTCGCAATTTTCATCAAGGAGACAGAAAGTACATTAAGTGCGCCTGAAATCTCTACCATCGCATCATGCGCGGCGAGGGCTTCGAATTTATTCTCGGCCGTGATGAATTCAAGTCCTGTGATGTCGGATACATGAGACGCGAATTTTTCTGCAAAGCCTTTTTTAGAGTTAATGCCCGTTCCAACTGCTGTTCCGCCCTGTGCCAATTGCATGAGGCGTGGTAAGCATGCCTTTACGCGGTCAATGCCATATTCGATTTGTTTGGCATAGCCGGAAAATTCATTACCCAAAGTCAAGGGCGTTGCATCTTGCAAATGAGTGCGCCCGATTTTTACGATATGGGCAAAGGCTTGTGCCTTTGCATCAAGTGCATCGTGCAGATGTTGAAGTGCAGGGATAAGTTCATGGTGAACCTGCTCACCCGCTGCAATATGCATTGCGCTTGGGAAGGTGTCATTTGATGATTGTCCCATATTGACATGGTCATTTGGATGAACCGGATTTTTGCTGCCGCGCTCGCCGCCCAACATCTCAATCGCGCGGTTTGATATAACTTCATTTGCGTTCATATTACTTTGTGTGCCTGAACCTGTCTGCCAGACAACCAGTGGGAATTCTTCGATCAAAGTATAGTCAATGACTTCATCTGCGGCGCTGACCATTGCTTTACCAATAGATGCGTCAAGTGCGCCAAGATCCATATTGGATAGAGCCGAAGCTTTCTTCTGAATACCTAAAGCACGGATAAGGGGCGCGGGCATCTTTTCACCGCCAATTTTAAAATTTTCAAGTGATCTTTGCGTTTGCGCGCCCCAGTAACGGTTCGCGGGAACGTCAATTGCACCAATTGAGTCTGTTTCAACTCTGGTTTGATCTGTCGTGATCTTTTGTGCTGCATCGCTCATAATGTGATGTTTCCTTTATGTTTTTTACTGTGTCAGAGGTTTTAAAAAGTTAATATGACCCATCTTGCGCCCATCTCTGGCCTCGACCTTACCATAGAGATGAATGCAAGTGTTTGGCGCGCCAATATGATCGTCAACCATATTGATGTCATCGCCAATCAGGTTAAGCATGAGGGCATCATTATGACGTAAGGTTGACCCAACAGGCAGGGCGCATACGGTGCGGACATGGTTTTCGAATTGTGATACCGCGCAAGCATCAATGCTCCAATGCCCTGAATTATGCGTTCTTGGAGCAATCTCATTGACAAGGATTTCGTTATTCGAGCCAATAAAGAACTCAACGGTAAGTACACCTGTTAGATTTACGCGGTTGGCAATCGTTTCCGAAACATTTTGTATCGAATTTATCGTATTTTGGTTTAATCCTGATGGAACAGTGGTGGTGTGCAGGATATGGTTTTTATGCTCGTTTAACATGGGGCCATAAATCTCTGTTTTACCTATATAATCACGGGCAACTATTGATGATACTTCGCATTTGAAGTCAACAAGGTCTTCCATAATTAAATCTTGGCCCTTTGTTTCTTTTAAAAACAATCGAAGATAGGGATCTTCTTTATAGCTGTTTGCATCACATTTTATTTGGCCTTTACCATCATATCCAAAACGTGTTGTTTTTATGACAAAACCGTTACCGTTCCAGTCGCGCATCGTTTTTTCAATATCCGCCATGCCAGATATAGCGGCCCAGCGCGCAGTTTTTATGCCAGAGTCGTTTAAAAACTGTTTTTCCTTTATACGATCTTGGGATACATGCAGCAGAGATTTGCTTGGTAAAACGCTGATGTAATCACAGCGATTAGAGAATGTTCTAAGTGCGTCTTTGTCATCATAATTGGCAATGATGGTATCCATAGCGACATGGGATGCGGGACTGTTTTTCTCGGGGCAGAATATAATGACAGATATTCCAAGGCGCGCGGCAGCCATTGCACTCATTCGGCCAAGCTGTCCGCCACCTAAAATACCTAATATTGTTCCGCTTTTTTGCATGATTATGATCTTGCTTTAATCTGTCGGTTTGTCTGCAACACTTTTTGTTTGAGTGTTGCGATAATCTTCAAGGCGTGCCATCAGTGCATCATCATGGATACCCAAAATAGAAGCCGCTAAGAGCGCCGCGTTTTTCGCGCCGGCCTTACCAATGGCCAAAGTCCCCACAGGAACGCCGCCCGGCATTTGCGCGATGGAAAGTAGGCTGTCCATACCTTGTAGGGCTTTGCTTTCTACGGGAACACCAAGAACAGGAAGCGGGGTAAGGCTTGCCACCATACCGGGTAAATGTGCCGCGCCGCCTGCTCCTGCAATAATGACCTTAATGCCTTGATTCTTTGCCGTTTTGGCGTATTCAAACATGCGCTCTGGCGTTCTGTGCGCGGAAACTATACGGCATTCATGCGCAACGCCAAGCTCATGTAATATATCATGCGCGTTTTTCATCGTATCCCAATCGGATTGGGATCCCATTATAATCCCGACCAGCGGGTTTGTATCTGAATGTGTCATAGGTGTTTTATAAGGAAATAGTGTTTCCAAAGCAATACTGAAAAGAGGGTTTACCTTATATTTTATGTATTGATATTTTAAGCGATGATGTCATCAATCAGATCGCTTTCGATCTTTTGAATCATGTCTTTAAGCCAAAGTTTTTTCTTCTTAAGCTGTTGCATATGAAGCAGGTTAACAGGGGTCGAACTGCGTAATGCTTTTTCAATAATGTCATCAAGTGCTTGATGCTCAATTCTATACTCCGCCAATTTGACGCGTAAATCTTCCTGATCTTCTTGCATAGTGTCCGCTAAACTTTATCGCTGCTTCTTTTTAAAACTAACGGCAATACTATCATATAATCCCTTGTTTGGTAATATAAAAAAGCATAAATACATATTATATTGTGCTGTGCATCATTTGAAACTGTGAATTCTTGGTGTATTGTTGGTGTCTAACAAGTGATTCTCATTTGTTTTATTCATTATAAATGACAAGAGGCGGGGTTTAGGTATATGGCAAAAAAAATAGCGATTTTTACTAGTGGCGGTGATTGCGCGGGGCTTAATGCTGTTATGCGGGCGGCAGTTTTGCGCGCAGATTCTTTAGGGTGGCAGGTTTTAGGGATAGAGAACGGGACGG
>CAXBFT010000253.1:0-3274 GCA_963974945.1 uncultured Alphaproteobacteria bacterium | reverse complement strand
GTTTTCCTTGTGATATTTTTCACAGGCAAAAGCAATATTGGATGTAATATCTTTATCATTATAGGTGATGCGCCCATCTTGGTAAATTTTAACCGTTGAAATATCTGGCATTAATTCCAAAGGCAAAGATAAATCCAAACCATAAAGCGCTGCTAAATTTAGATTAATTGGGATAATAATGGGATCAGGAAGAATACCCGATGCCGATGACCCAATATTTGCAGGCATAATTTTTTTTCCATGTACATCAACACCGCCCACATAATCTGCCGAAGCAACCTCTTTGCTTGTGCTTCGATTGCAAAGCTGCGCCATGGATTGCGCAAATACATGATTGGGATACAAGATGATCAAAATAATAAAAACAAGATATTTTCGCATATACCCTTATTCCTGTAATGCAAAATCGCGCAAATCAAAGTAATCCAATTCAATAATTGTAATTGCGATACCCCATAGGACAATGGAGATTAGCGTCGTAATCAGAATCTTTTTCTTCATATTAAGAGATTTAGGTGCGCCAGGGGCGCGAAGGCCCTTCTCCCCATCCTCTAACTCTTCATGCGATGTAGACAGGCCGATTGGCAGAATGCAAAAGATTACGGTCCACCAAATCATAACAAAAACAATAAAGGCTGATACAGGGTGCATTTAAATATCCAGCAAGGTTACATGAACGGATGTTTTTGGACGAAGGCCGAGCATTTCTAAAACATATTTTCTAAGCGGTATTCGAATGGCCTCGGCGATTTCATATTCATCTAAAACGACATCATCGGCCAAGTTATTAATGGAACTCATAATATTTTTGTGTAAATCTGCAATGACACAATCATCACTTCGAGAGCAACTTAAGCCCACTGTATCAATCTTTATTTTACCAAGCAATTGCAGATCGTAATCCATAACCAATGACGCATGAACCGTTCCTGAATACTGCAATTTGCGTCTTGCGGTGATTGATTGGTGGGTCACTGGGATAATGCGGCGCTGATCCACGGCCAAAAGCCCCGTCTCCACATGGTCTACGACTTTAGGCTGGGATGGTGCAAGTCGGATCACTGACCCATTATTAGGCACCAATATGTGGTTCACCTGACAATCTTGCGCTAAACGGGCTTGCGCATCTAATTGCACGCGCTCCCCATGTACGGGAATAACACAATTCGGGCGAATCCATTGAATCATGCTAATAATTTCCTCACGGCACGGATGTCCGGAAACATGGATTTTATTTTTTGTATCATCAGGTGTTATAATGTTTATCCCTGCGGCACTTAAATTATTTTTTACCGTGTTTATAGTGCGTTCATTCCCCGGGATAGCACGTGATGAGAATATAACGCTATCACCACGATTAAGTCTGACGGAGCGATGCTCTCCGCGGGCAATTTTAGCAAGGGCGGCGCGGTGCTCTCCTTGTGAACCTGTTACGATTAAAACTACATTTTCAGGCGGAATTTGTGACAGCTCATGCTCTGCAACAAAATGTGGAAGATCGGTCAAATAACCACATTCAATTGCCGCACCGACCATGCGGTGCAATGATCGACCTATTATGGCAACGCTACGCCCTGCGCGTTCGGCCGCTCTGACAATGCTAATTAAACGTCCTATATTTGATGCGAAAATAGTGATCGCTATTTTACCGTTACAGGATTTAAATTCCTCCTCTAAACCTGTGGCAACATCGCGTTCAGACCCTGAATAACCGCCAACTTGTGCATTGGTTGAATCGCCAATATAGGCCAAAACGCCTTCATCACCAATTTCCTTGAAACGTTTTTCATCTGTTTTTTGACCAATAACCGGATCAGGGTCAAGATTCCAATCTCCGCTATGAAGGATAGATCCAAGGGGGGTTTTGATATAAAGAGCGCAGCTTTCGGGTACGGAATGCGATACAGGGATAAAATTAACGTTAAAACACCCAATTTGCGCATTACCATTTTGTTCAATCACAAAAATTTCTACGCCTTCTACTCCATGTTCCTCAAGTTTCTTACGAAGGATTGATGCGGTAAATTTTGTTGTATAGATAGGGCATTCAAAACGCTCCCATAAATAGGCGACTGCGCCGATGTGGTCTTCGTGGGCATGGGTAATGATAAGGCCTTTAAGCTTGTCTTTATTAGTTTCCAACAGACTGGGGTCAGGCAGCAAAAGGTCAATCCCTGGAAAGCGTTCATCTGCAAAACCAATGCCGCAGTCAATGGCCAGAAATTCATCATTACAAACATATAGATTTAGGTTAGAGCCAAATTCTTCGCTACCTCCCAATGGTACAAAATATAGTTCATCTTCTTTAAAAATTTTACGCATTATAATCCGCCTACTTACTTTTGTTCTTTTTATATATTTCAAGCAATCCCTTGAAAATTAAATTGTCATCAACTTCATTGATGCACTCTGCACTTTGTGCGTAAAGTGGAGCCAGCCCACCAGTTGCAATAACAAATGGCTTTGCGTCAAGCTCAACGGCTATGCGCTCAATAATATTTTCAACAACACCAACATATCCCCAATACATACCTGATTGCATCGCGCTTAAGGTGCTTTTACCAATGACCTTATCAGGTTTTTCTATATTAATCTGCGGTAGTTTAGCCGCGCGGCTTGATAATGCCTCAATAGATAGGCGAACGCCGGGTGCTATTACCCCTCCTCTGTAGATACCGCCTTTATCAATGATATCAAAAGTCGTTGCCGTACCGAAATCAATAACAACAGCGGGCAGATCATAATGAGCAACGCACGCCACAGCATTGACCAATCGATCCGCGCCTATTTCACTTGGTTGATCCAAATCGATCGTAATACCACTTATAACTTTTGAATCAATGAATAAGGGATCAACATGAATATATTTCTCACAAAGGTGGTCCAAGTGAAAATTCGTATCTGGTACGACCGAGCTTACTATAACGTCATTGATATGATCCCAAGTCACGCCAACTAGTTCAAAGAGTTGATTTAAGAATACCGCATATTCATCGGCCGAGCGTGACGTTTCCGTCTTGCAGCGCCAAGAATGTTTTATGTCCTCATCTTTAAATAGGGCAAAAACCGTATTTGTATTTCCGACATCAATCGCGAGCAGCATACCTAATTATCCTTTATAAATACATCACCTGAATGTATGATTTTTTGCTCTCCATTATTCAGTTTTAAGAGCAAATTTCCATAGTCATCAATACCATTAAATCTACCATATATCGTATTTTGACCAAGCTTAACGCTCATCTTCTTATCATTTTCAAAACTATAAGTCAGA
>CAXBFT010000252.1:0-3276 GCA_963974945.1 uncultured Alphaproteobacteria bacterium | reverse complement strand
AACGCGTTGGTTTGAGCGGTATTATGCTCACCCGTGTGGATGGTGATTCTCGCGGTGGTGCGGCGATGAGCATGAAGGCCGTTACAGGTAAACCTGTTAAACTTGTTGGTACGGGTGAGAAATGGACTGAAATCGAAGCCTTCCACCCCGAACGTATTGCCGGACGCATTCTTGGTATGGGTGACATCGTATCCCTTGTGGAACGCGCCGCAGAAAATGTAAACCAAGAAGATGCCATGAAAATGGCGCAAAAATTCAAGAAGGGTCAGTTTGACTTTACCGACCTTCTCTCTCAAATCCGTCAAATGAGTAAAATGGGCGGTATGGGCTCTATGCTTAAACTAATGCCCGGCTTAAGTGGCATGGCCGATAAACTTGATGCCGCCGGTATGAATGATGGTTTGATGAAAAAGCAAGAAGCCATCATCCTATCCATGACCCCCAAAGAACGCGCAAACCCGGAGCTTATGAACGCCTCACGCAAAAAACGTATTGCGGCGGGTTCAGGTACAACGGTTCAGGAAATTAATATGCTGGTGAAACAGCAAAAGCAAATGCAGCTTATGATGAAAAAAATGCGCAAAATGGGCAAAGGCAACATGATGGGCATGATGAAGCAAATGATGGGCGGTAAAGCTGATGAGCTTGAGCTTATGGCGCAAAGTATGGATCCTGACGCATTGGGCGCGGATATGGCGGGTCTGTCAGATTCAAATGCATCACCATTGGGCGCAAATCCTTTTTCAAGCGGCGCAAACCCTCTATCCGGTATGGGTGGCATGGGTATGGGCGGCGGACTTCCGGGACTTGGCGCCGGCGGCATGGGCGGACTTCCAACGCGCGGCGGCACAAAAAAGAACAGGAAAAAGAAAAGGTGATAAATCACATTTCCTAAAATGATTTTTCACATCACTAGACATTTCACCACAAGGAAATGTCCACTGATCTGAAATAAATGCTTGTATTAAAAGGAGAACTTAAAATGGCACTAGCAATCAGACTATCTCGCGGCGGACGCAAAAAACGCCCATTCTATCGTATCGTTGTTGCGGATAAACGCATGCCACGTGACGGTCGCTATATCGAAAAATTGGGTACATATAACCCACTTTTAGAAGATGAAAATGCAAACCGCGTTCAATTGGTTGAAGACCGCATCAAATATTGGCTTGGTGAAGGCGCACAGCCATCAGAGCGTGTTGCGTTATTCCTTGGTAAAGCTGGCTTGATGGATATGCCGGAACAACCAAACCGTCCAAAAAAATCAGCACAAAGTGAAAAAACTAAAATGTTGATCGCGGATAAAGAAGAAAAACGCAAAGCAGCAGCGGACGCAGCAGCAGAAGCAGCGGCAACTCCGGCTGAAGAAGCTCCTGCCGAAGAAGAAGCAGCGGCTGAATAAGCCTTTTCTTTAGCTCAAGGATAAATATATGACCAGCCCAGAAACGCCAAAAGTTAAACGCATTTGCATTGGTAAAATTGCAGGCGCGCATGGCGTGAAGGGGCTGGTCAAAATCACGCCCTATTGTGACGACCTATCATTGCTAAACGGTGATGTTTTCATTGATGAGACAGGATCACAACACATCACAATCACGCTCAAAAACCCCGCAGGCAAACATATCGTTGCAGAAATTGAGGGCATGACATCACGTGATGAAGCAGAAAAAACAAAACATATGATTTACGTCTCACGCGATTCCTTACCCGAAATCGACGATGATGGCGAATTTTATATTGAAGACCTCAAAAACATGAGCGCAAAAAACACCCAAGGCGATATTATCGGCAAGGTACTTGATGTACAAAATTTTGGCGCAGGCGACCTGCTTGAGATAAAACCACTTTCCGGTGCATCCTATTTCATTCCGTTTCAGGATGAGTTTGTCACCAATATAGATTTCGAAAGTGCAACACTCACCCTTGAAAATCCTGAGCATTTCATTATTGATTAAGAATGAAATCATTCACACATGTTATATTCGACTTTGATGGTGTTATTGCTGACACGGAAAATGTCTTTGCGATATTTGATTGCCGCTTGCTTAATGACGTATTAGAGCGCGCAGGCGCGCCACCATCCTTAACGCCGCACGATATTCGGCAATTGGCAGGCAATAATGACGCGGCGAAACTTATGATCATCGCAAAGCGTTACAATTTTGACCCTGCCCCCCATCAGGCTGAATTCATAAAAATTCGTAGCGCGCAGCGCAAAAGCCTTTTCCGTGACAGCCCCGCTCCAATTGGCGTTAATTTAATGGATTTTTTAAAAGTCATTAAAGGTCGATACGCCTTGGCGACCAATAAAACAGCAGAAAAATTATTCCATGATATTGAATTGATGAATCTTAACACCCTTTTCGACACGATCATCACTTGCGATCCGCCTTTACGCAAAAAGCCTGCTCCCGATATGTTATTAGAGGCCGCAAAGCGCCTGAATGCACACCCCGAAAATTGTGCCTATATTGGTGACAATACCTTAGATATGCAGGCCGCCATCGCCGCGCAGATGACACCTATTGGCTTTATTATTGAGGGCGCGGCGCACCATCCGACGCGTATGCAAGAGCTTAAAGATCATGGCGCGCAGATAATAATTGATGACTTTATAACTCTAACCCCTTATTTAATAAAGCCATGAATGCAAATTGGCACGTGAATCTTTTAACCCTGTTTCCCGAAATGTTTCCGGGCAATCTTGGCCTGTCACTTAGCGGGCGCGCGTTAGAGAAAAACCTTTGGTCTTATGCGTGCGTCAATATCCGCGACTTTGGCGAGGGCGTACACAACACCGTCGATGACAGCCCCTTTGGCGGCGGCGCGGGCATGGTGATGCGCCCCGATATTATTGAGGCTGCTTTGCTGTCCATCCCCGATGCGGGACGCAAAATCTACATGAGCCCCCGCGGTAAACCGTTAACGCAAGATCTTGTGAAAGAATTAACACAAACCCCAATTCTGACCATTCTATGCGGACGCTATGAGGGGGTTGATCAGCGTGTGCTTGATGCCCATGAATTTGAGGAAATTTCTATCGGTGATTTTGTTCTTTCGGGCGGAGAACCTGCGGCAATGATCATGATGGATGCCTGTATCCGCCTACTTGATGGCGTGATGGGCAACAGCGCAACCCCTGATGAAGAAAGCTTTTCCAGTGGTTTATTAGAATATCCGCATTATACAAAACCCGCTAATTGGGTTGATTCTAAGGGCGTTGAACATATCACCCCCGACATCTTACGATCAGGCCATCACAAGAACATCGCAAAG
>CAXBFT010000251.1:0-3278 GCA_963974945.1 uncultured Alphaproteobacteria bacterium | reverse complement strand
CGCTCTGGTATTTGGAAATAGGAAAAGGCAATATAGGTGAAAAAAAAGTAATGATCAGCGCAAGGATGGTCAAAAAGACAACCCCGCGCTTACCAATTTTTATGTTCTTTAAATTTGCCATTTTAATTATTGGAATGGTTTTATTTGTTCAAAAGCATAGCAGCTATCGCTTGCCCCACCGTAGTTGCATACAATATATTCTTCATTTTCAAATTCGCATAATATTGAATTTATTTCTGTAAGGTTAAGCTTTGTTACTTCTTGTATTCTTTCTGGGGTATTTGCATTATTTTTTGTGATGGCTTCAGCAATTTTATTTCGTGACATATTCTTATTTCTCTCTTTTTTCCAGTCATGTAACTTTTCAGCAATGCGTATTATCATTCTATCTCTCTTATTTCTTCGTGCATATCGTATTTACGCTGCCTTTTTATCATCCAATAAACCCTCACGACGCAACAAAGCATCGGGGTCGGCATCACGTCCGCGGAATCGTTTATAAAGGACATCCGGTTTTTCACTGCCACCGCGTGACAATATATTATCGCGATAGCTTTGCGCGACATCCTGATCGTACAGACCTTTTTCAAGGAAATATTCGAACGTATCCGCATCCAGAACTTCGGCCCATTTGTAACTGTAATATCCTGCGCTATATCCGCCTGCAAAAATATGGCCAAAACTGGTCGAGGCGGGGCCGCCAAGGCGTGGAAAAAGCCGTACGTCTTTTGTTGCATCATCTTCAAACGCCGCAACATCATCAATTTTCGATGGGTCATTTGTGTGCCATGCCATATCAAGCGTGCCGAGGGAAACTTGACGCAATCCACCAAAGCCAACCATGAAATGCATCGATGCACGAAGCTTTTCAATCAGTGCAGCAGGGATTAATTCCCCGGTTTTGTAATGCGTAGCGAAGGTATCTAACGTTTTCTTCTCATAGCACCAATTCTCTTGAAGCTGTGATGGAAGTTCAACAAAATCCCAAAGAACCGATGTGCCTGCATGCGACCTATATGTGACATCAGAGAGCAGCGCATGAACCGCATGACCCATTTCATGGTATAACGTCGTCACTTCGCCATGGGTCAAAAGGGATGGGCGCTCTTTCGTGGGTTTGGTGAAGTTACAAACGATCGCTACAACGGGGCGTTCAATTTTACCACGGAAAAGCCCCTGATCGCGATAGCTTGTTTTCCATGCCCCTTGGTTTTTGCCACTGCGTGGGTGGAAGTCACCAAAAAGTGTGCCGATGAAGCTTCCATCGTTTTCATTAACCACGTCAAAGGCCTGAACATCCTTATGCCATGTTGAATACTTATCTGTTTGGCTGAATTTTAGGCCGAATAACTTGCTGAAATGATTGAAACATCCGTCTAGAACCTTATCAAGCTGATAATAGGGGCGGAAATCCTCACTGGTAAAATCGAATAATTTATGTTTCAGCTTTTCGCTATAATACCCAATATCCCATGGCATGATCTCATCAAGGCCGTTTTCTTTCTCGGCGAAGTCTTTCAACATCGCAAGGTCTTTTTCCGCCGCAGGCTTATATGCGGTTTTAAGTTTATCAAGGAAAGAAAAAACAGTCTCAGGCGATTTTGCCATGCGCTCTGCCAAAACATAATGTGCATGCGTGTCATAACCCAACAGATTCGCGCGCTCTTTTTTCAATAAGATTATTTTTTTGATGTTATCGGAATTATCATAGTCGTCTTTCCATGCGCGGTTGGAAAATGCGCGCCATAATTTTTCACGAAGTTCGCGGCTATCTGCATATTGCATGAACGGGCCATAGCTTGGGTAATCAAGTGTTATCAACCATTTCCCCTCTTGCCCTTTTTCCTCGGCGGCATGCGCGGCGGCATCAATTGCACCGTCGGGCAGGCCGGAAAGTTCGGCTTTATCCTCGATCAACATTTCAAAGGCTTCGCTTGATTTAACGGTGTTTTGCATGAAGGCGGGGCTCAGGGTTGAAAGCTCT
The DNA here is from genome assembly GCA_963974945.1 of uncultured Alphaproteobacteria bacterium. Lineage (GTDB taxonomy): Bacteria > Pseudomonadota > Alphaproteobacteria > Micavibrionales > Micavibrionaceae > UBA1672. Next base: position 1,294 of record CAXBFT010000251.1, on the reverse strand, counting down.
TGTGATATTTGGCGTAAACGGGATTTCTTATCATCATCAAGCAACGCGCCACTGCGGACAAATCCGCGATAGGTATCATCAAGCAATGTATGCTCTTCCGTATTCAGGCCAAGGTCGGCGCGGGCATCATAAACCGCCTTAACGCGCGCAAATAAATCACCATCTAACATTACATCACTGGAAAAGCTGGCATTGATGGGGCCGATTTGCGTGGCAAGGGCGTGTAAATCATCGCCGCCCATCGCAGAAAGCTGATTGTAGAACACACTGGCCACCGCGCCCAATGTCTCACTCGCCGTTTCAAGGGCAACGATAGTGTTTTCAAAACTGGGTGCATCTTCATTGGCTTTGGCCTTATCAATATTGCCGCGCGCCAGTGTAATGGCTTCCTCAAAAGCAGGTAAATAATGCTCCGTTTTAATCAAATCGAAATGCGGAGCTTGATTGGGAAGATCAGATTTTTGAAGAAGGGGATTGCCAGACATGTAAAAACTCTCTTATGACTTAAGTGTGAATTCGAATTATATAAAAAGATAATGGAACAAAATGAGCGTCGTGCCAAGGTCTGAACAGTTTGATGATGTATATTTTTCCGCCGCGGATGGATTGGAAGAAACCCGCCACGTTTTTTTAGCGGGAAATAACTTGCCTGATGAGTGGGGCGGGCGGGACGATTTTACGATTTGCGAAACAGGTTTTGGCACGGGATTAAATTTTTTGGCGGTTTTACATTTGTTAAAATCATGCAAAATACAGGATCGCCCGAAAAAATTACATTTTATATCGTTTGAAAAATATCCATTAACCGGTGAATATATCGGCCAATGTTTAACACACTGGCCAGAGCTTGAAATTGAATTGGGTGTAATATTGTCCGTTTACCCCATGGATGTCAGCGATGGAATTTATGATTTACCCGTTATGGATGGGGTGCATCTGACGTTAATTTTTGGGGATGTAAATGATGAAATTCCAAAATTACAGGCATCGGTGGATTGTTGGTTTTTGGACGGGTTTAAGCCAAGCTCTAACCCTGATATGTGGAGTGAGACCGTATTCACCAATATGGCACGACTTAGCCAAATAGGATCGCGCCTGGCAACCTTTACTGCCGCTGGATTTGTGCGTCGTGGCCTGATCGCCGCTGGGTTTGATACACAAAAAGTCAGAGGGTTTGGCCGAAAGCGTGAGATGTGTGTAGGGATGTATAGCGGGGCAAAATTATGCGCATAAATATAATCGGCGGGGGGTTGGCGGGCTGCGCGGCGGCACATATCCTTAAAAATAACGGGCA
>CAXBFT010000250.1:0-3283 GCA_963974945.1 uncultured Alphaproteobacteria bacterium | reverse complement strand
GAGGGTGGAAACATAAAAAGGCAGGAAGCATCCTTCATCGCGGCATTATTATGCATGAAAAAGACGGCGCCTATACAAGCGCCGCCGATCAAATTTTGAAAGAAGCAAAGCCCCTATTCTAGCCATTAATCTTTTCACGTAAGAATGCTTTGACTTTATCCATATGGATACGCTCCTGCGCCATTGTATTACGATTACGCACTGTCACCGTTTGATCGACAATGGTGTCATTATCAATGGTAAAGCAATATGGCGTGCCAATTTCGTCCTGACGGGCGTAACGCTTACCGATATTTTGCTTAATATCCAAATCAACAACAAATTCATCACGCAATTCAAGATATAATTTCTGCGCCAATGGCACATGATCATCTTTAGCCGTGAGCGGTAAGATCGCCGCTTTTTTCGGTGCCATGCATGGCTCAAAATTCATATACATGCCTGACGGGCGGCTTTCATCCACCGTATAAGCCTGACAAATCAACGCAAGCACACCGCGCGTTAATCCCGTTGAGGGTTCAATCACATGCGGTAAGAATCGCTTATTATTTTGCTGATCAAAGTAATCAAGTTTTTGCCCTGAAAATTCCTGATGCTGCGTCAGGTCAAAACACCCACGATGCGCGATTCCTTCAAGCTCATCAAATTCAGGCGCTGAAAACGGAAAACGATATTCAACATCAATGGTGCGTGATGAATAATGCGCAAGATCTTCTTTCCCAACATTAAGAAAGTGCAGCTCCGACGTTGGAATACCAACCGCATTCCAGAATTTCGTGCGCTGCTCCACCCAAAAATCAAACCACATCGGCACATCTTCTTCTTCACAAAACCATTCAAGCTCCATTTGCTCAAACTCACGGCTACGGAAAATAAAGTTACGCGGCGTAACTTCATTGCGGAACGCCTTACCAACCTGCGCAATACCAAAGGGAACCTTCACGCGCGAACTATCAACCACGTTTTTAAAGTTCAGGAATATCCCCGCGCATGTTTCAGGACGCAGATATGCTTTATTTTCATCCCCCGCCGTTGCCCCGACATAGGTATGGAACATCATGTTAAACTGACGCGGCTCGGTCAGTGTGCCTGCGGTTTTAACATCTGGGCCAATAACATTTGGCAATTGATCCGCAGAAAGCTGATCCAACTTTGCGATTTCAAAATCAGCTACGGCCTTTTTCGTCAATTTGCTAAGGCGTTTTTCGATTTCAGCGCTTTCCGCATCCTTATCAAAGGCCACGGCTACGCCCTGCCCGTCTTTAGGCATATAGACGTTAACGTGATCCGCGCGATAGCGTTTCTTTGATTCCTTACAATCCACCATAGGGTCGTTAAATCCGCCAATATGGCCTGAGGCTTCCCAACATTTCGGGTTTTGGATAATGGACGAATCAACACCCACAATATCAATCGGCGCGCCATCGGGGCCGATTGGCGGGGTTAAGACCATGTCTTTCCACCAACGATCACGCAAATTATTCTTGAGTTCCACCCCAAGCGGGCCATAATCCCAAAATCCATTAAGCCCCCCATAAATGTCAGAGGCAGCAAAAATAAACCCGCGGCGCTTACATAGAGCGACAATATCTTTCATATCCAGCATAAAATATTCCGTTTTTTATTGTTTCATTACATATGCATAGCAATTATTTACGCATATTTCCCGCGCATAATGGCCTGAAACACCCTAGAAAACAAGGCCAATCCATGAAAATGGCGCAAATCATTATATTTACGCCATAAATAAAAACCAATACCGAAACAAAGAAAACCAAAAGCGGGAACAATAAGTATTTACAAATAAATAATAAAGTAAAAACAATTACAATAATACAAAACACAAGATTAGTTAGTATTCGATTGCTGCTATACTTAAAAACTTTACTGCATTTTTACATCGTTTTTTTCTTGCTAATCATAAAATGGTTTGGTATTGTAAGAATATAAGGAAAGGGAAGCAGATGAGCAGTTCAATTTCAGGCGTTCAACCGGGTGCAGAAAATATCGGCTTTGGCGGTTCAGAAAACCAACGTACTGCCGGACAACAAACTGCTTCTCAACGTTTTGCGGCAAACAACCCTATTTACAACAGCACGGGCCCAAGTGGCGCAGACATGTTTAACAAGGGCGCAGCAAAACAAAAAAAGGGAAGACCTAGCTTTTGGGTAAGATTAGCAAATGAAGGTCACAACCCGCTCAACCAATTCGAATGTGATTTTTAATAAAAAGAGGCCAATACAAGCGCCTTTAAGTTTGGGAATAAAATGAGAGACCTGATAAATCTCTCGGTTGAAAATAAGGGCAAAGCCCACATAAAGAGCAAAAAGCTCAAGACTATATAAAAAGAGGCCAGCACAAGCGCCTTTAAGTTTGGGAATAAAATGAGAGACCTGATAAATCTCTCGGTTGAAAATAAGGGCAAAGCCCATATAAGAGTGAAAAACTCAAATAAAACAGGATGACCGAAAAATCGGCATCTTTTTTTATTGCACGAAACACGGGTATTCATCACACCCTAAAATCAATCATTAGCGTACATATATGCCGCCCCCGCCAATATGCAGAAATATGCGCGATCAATACTGGAACGAACATCAAAACTCTGCTAAACATGGATAAATTTTACAGCCCAATTTAATCGTTTAAAGAGTCTGTTATAAAAAAATGGATAAAAAAACTGGCGCAACGCGCACAACAATGACCGACATCAAAAATCACAAAAATGCGGTGGAACCACTGGTCTGCTTAACCGCCTATACTGCACCCATGGCAGAGATACTTGATCCGCATTGCGATATACTTTTAGTCGGCGATTCGATGGGAATGGCACTTTATGGCATGGAAAGCACCATAGGCGTAAGCGTTGAAATGATGATCAATCATGGCCAAGCAGTTATGCGCCGCGCCCGAACATCCTGCGTCGTTGTTGATATGCCCTATGGTAGCTATGAAAATGATAAAGAAGCCGCGTTGAGCAATGCCCGCGAAATTTATGATCGCACACAATGCCATGCCGTAAAATTAGAAGGCGGCCTTGATATAGAAGATACCATCGCCCATATCGTAAAAAACGGCATCCCGGTAATCGGCCATATCGGCCTACAACCTCAATCCGTTGAAAAAGAGGGTGGATATAAAGTTAAGGGAAAAACAGATCTTGAGATTGTAAAACTACTTGAAGATGCCAAGGCAGTTGAGCGCGCAGGCGCATCAGGCGTGGTGATAGAAGGTGTCATCGAAGATGTGGCAACGCATCTGACGCAATCCATATCCATTCCAA
>CAXBFT010000249.1:0-3298 GCA_963974945.1 uncultured Alphaproteobacteria bacterium | reverse complement strand
AAAGTGTGCCGCGCAAGCCGTGTGCGAAAAGTATCTTCGCGGGGTCCTAATAAATAGGTGGGCGCCGTATACTAAAATCCTACAGCCGAACTGGTGGATCAAAACAGGGACAGCTCCCTATGCGAAAAAGCATCGACCACCGAGATAAAAAGCACATTCACGCACTCCGCAGCACGCCCGTCTTATATCATGGTTTTCAAAAAAGTGCAGAAGAAAATACGCAATGCCTAGATAAATTTAGGCAGCGACATTTTCCTCATCTTTATGGATACGGGCAGAGATACGCTCAATCTTATGGGCAAGATGTTCAATCGCCTGCGTCATAAGGGCTTGCTCTTCTTCATACCCTTCTTGTCCCACTTGTGGGTTTTGCTGTAAATAGCGGATATTTTCTTGTAAAACGCCCATTTCAGATTTCATTTCATAGATCTCATCAGCCAAAACCAATGATGTAAGAACCAGCAAATGCGCCTCATTCGTTGCGGCACCGGCGGCGGCAATATCTTTCAGGCGACTATCAACATAATGGCTAAGGTCAACAAGGCGTTGCTCCTGCCCCTCATCACAAGCAAGGCTATAACCGCGATTATTAATCTTTAACGTTACCTCTGCCATGCTCTACCCCTCATCTTTCAATAAAAACTCAACACGTTCAATTGCACTATCCAAACGTTTGGCAACAAAATCAACATCAATGATATTTTCATTTTTTTGCGCATCTTCAAGATTGCGCTGATCCTGCGCTTGATACACAGAGTAATCAAGCTTATTTACCGCTCTATCCAGCTTTTCCAACGCATCTCTAACTGAAGACATCAATATTTTCCCTTAAACGAATTCAATATTTATATAATTGCTATGCTTGCTATTATGTAAGCACATCCTAATGGGGTCAATGACAGCATATAAATTTTTACAAAACAAACCACAGGAATGTTGTTTTATCTGCATGTTTGACTTGACCTTCTTGCGCTGAAATTGCATGTTACATGCGAATTTCCGTAAACAAATCTTTTGAAGGCCAAAAAGATGACAAATACAAAAGAACTAACGCAACAACAACTTAGAGACATGTCCAATGCCATTCGCGCCCTTTCTATGGATGCGGTTCAAAAGGCAAATTCCGGCCACCCCGGTATGCCGATGGGCATGGCAGATGTTGCGGCGGTTTTATACTCCAAATTCTTGAAATTTGATGCGAGCGCGCCTGAATGGGCTGATCGCGACCGATTTGTGTTATCCGGCGGCCATGGCTCTATGTTACTTTATGCGGTGAATTATTTGACAGGTTATGAAAAAATGACGCTTGATCAAATCAAAAACTTCCGTCAACTCGGCGCAATTACCGCGGGCCACCCTGAGGTTGAACATGATGCAGGCATTGAAACAACAACTGGCCCATTGGGTCAGGGTGTGGCAACCGCCGTTGGTATGGCCATTGCTGAACGCCGCCTGAATGCGCGCTATGATGACAGTATCGTTGACCATTATACCTATGTGATGTGTGGTGATGGCGACCTTATGGAAGGAATTAGCCACGAATCTTGCTCTCTTGCGGGTCACTTGAAGCTCTCTAAAATAATTGTACTTTATGATGATAACGGGATTTGTATTGATGGCAAAACAGATCTAACATTTATTGATAACACACCAAAGCGTTTTGAGGCTTATGGTTGGGACGTACAAGAAATTGACGGCCATGACTACACCGCGATTGAAGCCGCCATTGCCAAGGCAAAATCCACAAACACACCAAGCTTAATTTGCTGTAAAACGCATATTGGTTTTGGCGCACCAACGAAACAAGACAGTAATTCCGCGCATGGCGCGCCATTGGGCGAGGAAGAAATTGCAGGCACTCGCAAAAATATTGGCTGGCCTCATGCACCTTTTGTTATCCCTGATGATATTTTGTCACTATGGCGCGATGTCGGCGCACAAAACACACAAACGCGCACAGAATGGGAAGCGCGCCTTGCCGCACATGACATGAAAGATTGTCACAGAAAAGCGCATGCAGGCGATTATTCAGGTGCAGTAAACCCAGTAATTGCCGAGCTTAAAGCAGAATTCGCCGCAGAAAAACCCAAAAAAGCAACACGCCAAACATCCGGCATGTGCCTTGAAAAACTGGTTGATAAGCTATGGCTTATGGTTGGCGGTTCCGCCGATTTGACAGGTTCAAACAACACAAAAGTGAAGGCATCTTCCATTTTTGACAGTGAAAATTGGGGCGGGAATTATATAAATTATGGCGTACGTGAACATGCCATGGCCGCGGCCATGAATGGTATTGCTTTGCATGGTGGTTTGCTTCCCTATGCAGGAACATTCTTACAATTTGCCGATTACTCTCGCCCGGCTATTCGCTTGGGCGCACTTATGGGGCAACGTGTTATCCATGTGATGACCCATGACTCCATTGGCCTTGGTGAAGATGGCCCGACACATCAACCGGTTGAACATCTCTCTGCCCTACGCGCTATTCCAAACTGCTATACCTTCCGCCCATGTGACGGAATTGAAACCGCCGAAAGCTGGCAGATTGCCATGAATAACCAGAATGCACCATCTGTATTGGCACTGACGCGTCAAGGGTTACCAACGCTTTGTGATAACCGCGAGGAAAACTTAACGGCTAAGGGCGCATATATCCTGAAAGAAACTGGCGGAGAGCCTGAAATAACCCTGTTCGCATCAGGTTCAGAAGTTGAAATTGCCCATGACGCCTATGAATATTTCGCCAAAGCCGCGCAGTACGCCTAGTCTCTTGCCCTTGCCTTGACCTGTTCTGGGAACAAGATGGCGATTATATCCAAAACATGATATGCAATAAGAGCCTTAAAGTTGCCGTTGAGGCAGGTATTCGCCAAAGTTGGGATCGCCTGATCGGTGGTCACAGCATTTTCATCGGTATGGATGGCTTTGGTGCATCAGCCCCTGCAAATGAGCTTTATGAGCATTTTGGCATAACATCAAAAGCAATCATTGAGCGCGTTGAAAAAACACTTGAAAAAAGAGCATAAAAACGCTTTAACACTTACGAAAAAATAGATGGAGTTTTCATAGCATGACTGTAAAAATTGCAATTAACGGATTTGGTCGTATTGGTCGCCTTGTGGCGCGCGCCGTTTTCGAACAAAAACGTGATGACATTGAGATTGTTGCAATCAACGATCCAGGCGGCAATTTCTTTCCCTTGCTTAAATATGACTCCATCCATGGCCGCGCCCCCTTTACCGTAGAGCGTGATGGCGATGATGCCATTATTATTGATGGCAAACGTATTCGCCGCTTC
>CAXBFT010000248.1:0-3343 GCA_963974945.1 uncultured Alphaproteobacteria bacterium | reverse complement strand
TTGCAACTGCCGCCCTGACTGCCGCAGAGATAGCGATGCCCATTCGTCAAATAATGAGAAACGCCGACAATGTCGCTGTTTATATGAATGAGATTTCCGCAATAGACAAAGGCAACAAAGTCGCGACAACGGTTTACGGCCGTAAATTCTACTACGATTATCTCATCATCGCCACCGGAGCACAGCACAGCTATTTCGGGAACGACCAATGGGAAGCCATCGCGCCCGGCTTAAAATCTATTGAAGATGCCCGCGAGATTCGTCAACGTATCCTAACGGCTTTTGAAAAAGCAGAAATGGCAGAGACAGAAGAAGATCGCCTTGCTTATCTGAACTTCGTTATTGTCGGCGCAGGCCCAACAGGTGTGGAGCTTGCAGGCGCAATTGCCGAATTATCACGCCAAACATTATCAGGTGATTTCCATCACATCACACCTGAATCTGCGCGCATCATCTTGATTGATGCCGCGCCACGCGTATTAATGGGGTTTGACGAAGATTTATCCAAGAAGGCGGTAAAACAGCTTGAATCTCTTGGTGTTGAAATCCGTCTCAATGCGATGGTCAAAGATATGGAGGTTGGCTTTGTTAAGTTTGGTGATGAAACAATCCCAGCACGTACAATCATCTGGGCCGCAGGCGTACAGGCATCACCTGCAGCCAAATGGCTCGATGCCCAATGTGATCGTACTGGACGCGTTGTTGTGGACGAACATCTTACACTTCCGGATCATCCTGAAATTTATGTGATTGGTGATACGGCGCATTACATTGCAAAAGGAGACGAATGCCCGCTTCCCGGTGTTGCTCCTGTTGCAAAACAAATGGGTAAATATGTCGCGACAGACCTTCTCGCCCAGATTGAGGGTAAAAACCGCAAAGCATTTAAGTATAAAGACTATGGCTCTATGGCAACTATCGGACGCAACCGTGCTATCGGCGATCTCAATGGCCTTAAGGTCAGCGGCTTTTTTGGTTGGGTGATGTGGTGCATTATGCATGTTTATTTCCTCATTGGCTTTAGAAATCGTTTTATCGTTAGCATGCGCTGGCTTATCTCTTATATAAGCCGTCAACGCGGCGTGCGCCTAATCATCGGCGGCGGAAAAATCTCTGATCTTCCGCATAAATCCCCAGATAAGGACTATGAAGTTTAAACACAAAAAGGCAAAAAATGACCGATACATATGATGTAGATTTATTTGTAATAGGCGCAGGATCAGGTGGCGTACGCGCCGCACGTATTGCAGCAGGATATGGCAAAAAAATTGCCATAGCGGAAAAGCAATTTTATGGTGGGACATGCGTTAATATCGGATGCGTACCTAAGAAACTCATGACTTATGTTGCAGGATATGAAAGCGCCATGCGCGATTCAGAAGGCTATGGCTGGGCTATAGGTACGCGCAAATTAGACTGGAAAACGTTCATCTCCCGTAAAAATGATGAGATCACCCGCCTGAATGGCATCTATGAAAAGATGTTAAAAAATTCAGGCGTTGACATTCATTGGGGCGAAGCAAGCATACAAGATGCTCATAGTGTACGTGTTAATGACAAAATCATTACTGCCGAACGCATTTTAATTGCCACTGGCGGATCCGTATTTGTTCCCGATATTGAAGGAGCAAAAGAACACGGCATTACATCTGATGATATATTCTATCTTCAAGAAAAACCTGAGCGCCTCGTAGTTGCAGGTGTAGGCTATATCGGACTTGAATTTGCAGGTATTTTCAATCAGCTTGGCAGCAAAGTTGATATCATCTATCGCCGTGATAAAATTCTAAACGAAGGCTTTGATGAGGATGTACGCCCCTTTCTGGAAAGTGAAATGCGCAAAAAAGATATAATTTTCCATCCGAAAATGAATATTATAAAAGTTGAAAAAACCGCCACAGGAAAGCGCGTACACTTGGATAATGGTGAATACATTGAGGCCGACGAAGTTCTGTTTGCAACTGGTAGAAAACCCAATATCGATAATCTCGGGTTAGAGGCATTAGGCATTGAGGTCAATGCTAATGGCGCGATTAAGGTTAATGAAGATGAACAAACAAATATCCCCTCTATCTACGCCGTTGGTGATGTGACCGACCGCGTTGCCTTAACACCCGTTGCTCTGGCAGAAGGGCATGCATTAGTTGATCGCCTATATGGTGATAAGAGCAGATATATCTCCTATGACAACATACCAAGCGCGGTTTTCAGCAATCCGAATGTCTCGCAAGTTGGCCTGACCGAAAGTCAGGCACGTGAAAAATTTGTTGACGATATTGATATTTACAAATCAGAATTCCGTGCCATGAAAATGATACTCGCCAATAGCGAAGAGCGTACATTAATGAAACTAATCGTACATCGCTCAACCGATAAGGTCATTGGCCTTCACATGGTCGGCGCAGAAGCGGGTGAGATCGTCCAAGGCTTTGCAACCGCAATTATAGCAGGCGCAACCAAAGCAGATTTCGACCGCACCATCGGTATTCACCCAACATCTGCCGAAGAATTTGTTACGATGCGAACAAAAACGCGATAGTTACACAAAAAAGAGCGCTTTTATTATAGCGCTCTTTTTAATCCCTATTTTTTGCAAATCACTTTTTCAATACGGTCTAACGCCTCAGTTAAACGTTTTTCAGAAACCGCAAAGCATAAACGAATATAGCCCGTTGATGATTTTCCAAAGGCCGAACCGGGCGAGAGCAACACGCCGGCCTCATCAATTAAACGTTTAGTAAACGCGATACAATCATCTTCACCGTCTACTTTAAAAAAGGCATAAAACGTACTTTCCGGATAGGCAAGGTGTACGTTCTTCATTTTCTTAAAACGTGCAACCACAAGATCACGGTTAGATCGCCATAAATCAATCTGAGTTTTTAGAAATGCCTCACCCAGCTCTAACGCGGCGATCGCACCATATTGTGTAAAAGTTGGCGGGCAAAGCTTATTATAAAGTGCAACATCTCTGATTTTATCTTCCGCATGGCGCGGCCCGACGATCCATCCCAAACGCCATCCAGTCATAGCCCAGCTTTTAGAGAAGCTGTTTACAACAAGCAACAAATCATCCTCACGCGCGACATCTAGAAAACTTGGGGCACGTACACCCTCATAAACCAAACGCCCATATACTTCATCCGAGAGAACCCAAATACCGCGTTCACGCGCAAAATCAAGCACAGCGCGCAACTCATCTTCTGTTGCTGTCCACCCTGTTGGGTTTGACGGTGTCACCATTAAGATAACCTTTGTGTGCTCATTTACCTGAGCAAAAAGTTTGTCCAAATCCAAAGTCCATCGATCATTAATATAATCCAAAGAAACCTGACGCGTTACC